>JBAXGN010000049.1 GCA_037139415.1 Verrucomicrobiota bacterium
TTATTCAAAAACCTGCAAAAAATCCGCATTGTTAAGTCCGACAGGCTGCTAGTGGTGGTCACCAACGGCAGCCACGGCATCGGCGGCTGGGATAAGAAGAACCTGGAATACAAACCCCAACTCATCCGCTGGCTGAAAGCAAAACTCGCGCCCACCGGCAAGTGATCCCCCGAACCCGCAACCTGAATATGACACCCAAGCATTCCTGGCCGTTCGCCACCGCACTCCTCACCGCCGGTCTCGCCCTGGCCAGCAGCGCCTGGGCGGCGGATTGGCCCCAATGGCGCGGCCCGGCGCGCAACGGCATCCAAGCCGACAGCCCGCCCCTGGCCGAGCAATGGCCCGCCACCGGCCTCGCCAAACTGTGGGACAGCGAAATGATTCCCGCCGATGACGATGGCGGGCACGGCAGCGTGGTGGCCGCCGGCGGACGCGTGTATGCCGCGATTGTCTGGCATACCGACACGCCGACCGAGACCCGCGCCATTGATGACCTGGTCCTGCGCCAGATCGGCTACCAATCCGTCGCCGGCTGGCCCAAGGAAACCGTCGCCAAGATGGAGCACGACCGCCAGTCGCTGGACCCCAGCCTGACCGGCGAAGCGTTCAACAAATACGTCAACGACTGGATCGCCAGCAACCTCGACAGCCACAAGCAACAAACCTCCGGCGGCTACGTCCGCACCCGGTTTGACCGGCGCGGCGACGCCATCCCCCTGGAAGTGTACGACCGCCTCTTGACCGTTTCCAAAAAGCGCTTCCCCGACCAGGCCGCGCTGGTGGCCTGGCTCACCGAACAGAACTTCGGCGAGAAAGTCACCAAGGAAATCCTCGCCGCCGTGCCGCCCACCATGAAAGTCGCCGAAGACGTCGTCATCAGCCTGGACCTCGCCACCGGCAAGACCCTCTGGAAATGCTCCTCCCCCGGCGAAGCCGTCGGGCGCACGGCCTCCAGCACGCCCTGCGTGGCGGATGGCCGGGTGTACGCGCTGGGCAGCACGCACGCCTACGCCGTGGACGCCGCGAGCGGCAAACTCCTATGGTCCGCTCCCCTGCCCGCCAAAGGCCCGGCCGCCTCGCCGCTGGCGGTGGCGGGCGCGCTCATCCTGAACGCCGGCAAACTCACCGCCCTGGACGCCGCGACCGGCCAACCCCTCTGGACCCAGCCCAAGGCGGGCGGCGGCAACTCCTCCCCCGTGGCGTGGCAGACCGGCGACCAAACCCTCATCCTCTGCCAGGGGCGCGGCGTGCTGGCCGCCGTGGACGCCCAGACCGGCGCGCTGCGCTGGACCACCCCGGCGGGCGGCGACTGCACCCCGGCCATCGCGCAAGACCTGCTGGCCGTGCAAACCGGCGATCCCAAAATCGGCATCCTCGCGGGCCGGTTGGCCGCCGACGGCTTCACCAAACTCTGGAACACCCCGTACAACCCGCTGCGCTCCCAATCCAGCCCGCTCATCCTGGGCGGGCACGTGTACCTGATGGATGACAACCAGCACTTCTGCCTCGACCTCCTGACCGGCCAGCAACGGTGGAAAGAAAAATCCGGCGGCTCCTCCATCACCTCCCCGGCCTGTGCCGATGGCAAAATCTTCCTGGTCACCAGCGGCGGCTCCAAGATCATCATGCTCAAGCCCTCGCCCGAGAAGCGGACCGAACTGGCCAAGGCGAACATCCGCGTGCTGGGCTGCCCCTCCCCGGCGATTGCGGATGGCAAACTCCTGCTGCGCGGCCGCAAAGGCATCACCTGCTACCGCCTGCCCGGTGCCGGTTCGTGAGGTGCCCGCAAACCAAACCCGGAGGGCTTGCAGAATGAAGCCGAAAACGGGGGGTTGGGCACTTTGTTCCGAGCGGCGGAACACGTGTTCCATGGGATGGAACAAAGTTCCGGGGCATGGAACATGTGTCTGGCCGCGTGAGACACATGTCTCACCGGTTGGGACATGTGTTCCGCCGGATGAGACAAGCTTCCATGGCGTGGAACACGTGTCTCGGCCCATGGAACATGTGTCTCAGCCCATGGAACATGTGTCTCAGCCCATGGAACATGTGTCTCAGCCCATGGAACACGTGTCTCGGCCCATGGAACACGTGTCTCATGGGGTGGAACAAGGCTATTTTTGCCAAAAACGGGGGTTTTGGACCCCGAATCGAGGGTTTTGGGTCAAAAACGGGGTGTTTGGGGGGACGGCACCCCTCACTCCAACGTGTGGCCGCTGAAGGTGCACCTCGGCTTCACGCCGAGGCGATTCAGTATGTAAGTTCCGTTAGCCGGACAACTGGGAAGCACCTTAATATAATTGGTGTAACCGATGAGATCGGTCATGGCCGGAGTATCATTGGTGGTCTTGCGGTATTCGAGCGCCCATTGTTCCTTCGCGCCATCGAGTTGGCGCAAGTTATTATAGCATGAACTGCGACTTACGTGATACCGAGGTCGGGTGTAAAAAAGGTAACCCAAGCCTACGATCACGGCGATACTGGTGGCACCCGTCCAGAAACCAGTGAATGCGTTGGCGCGGCCTGAAACCGGTTCGGGCGAACTTCGAATCCGATAGACCGCGACGCGGGCTAACACAACCGCCGCCAAGCCAGCCACAAGCGACAGGAGGAACGGGATAATATACAACACCCACCGAACATCGTACAGTGTAACCAATTTTGGCAGGATGCACGCGATCCCGAGCGCGATCAAACTGCCGATCCCCAGCTCTTTGCTGAGCCGGGCCAGACGGCTGATGCGGGAAGCGTTCGCGGGCGCAGCGGGTTCGGTTTCTTTCATGGGTCCTATTCAGTAATTTCCCAAGGCTCCCCGTCAAGCGCCAAGTGGGAACATTGGGCACCCCTCACTCCAACGTGTGACCGCTGATGGTGCAGGTGGGTTTGTTGGTCATGTTATTCAGCATGTAGATTCCGCCCTGGGGGCAATTGAGCGACCATTTCACGTATTTATCGGTGCCGACGAGATCGGTCATGGCGGGCGTATCCTTGCCGGTCTTGTGATTTTCGAGCGCCCATTGTTCCTTGGACCCGTCAAGCTGGCGCAGGTTATTGATGCATTGGCATTTGTAGTGATCGTGGGATTGAACCGGGAACAGTTGGGGGTGATACGCGAGGAATACCAGGCATACGGTTAGCAACCCTACCCAGTAGCCAACCCGCGCATGGGCCCGGCCTTCCATTGGTTCGGGGGACCGGCGAATCCGGTAGGCCGCAACCTCCGCCAGCACGACCGCTGCCAGACCAACCACAAAGGACAGATCCAGCAGCACCCCCAGCCATGACCCGCTCAGGCCAAAGCTATGTAGCATATATGGGGCACCAAGTAATACGATACTGCCAACCCCCAGTATCAGGCTGGCGCGGGCCAGGCGGGAGACGCGGGAGGCGTTCGCGGGCGCAGCGGGTTCGGTTTCTTTCATGGGTCTTATTCAGTAATTTCCCAAGGCTCCCCGTCAAGCGCCAATTGGGAAAAGTCGGCGTTGATCTGAAGGCCCATGCCCAAGCAAACCAGACCCGGCGGATTGGCAGAATGGTTGCCAAGACGGTTTTTGAACATCAGCCCGTTGGGCGCAGCGGCCACCAAAGCGGCGTCGCGGCCCCTCCACCCCACCTTGCCGCACGCACTCCCAAATTGGGTACCCGCGAAATTTGGACTGCGGTGGCAAAATCCGGGGGTGACAGGGCGGATGCCGACACCGCTTTGGATTTCACCCACCGAACGGCACACTCACAATATCACTCTCCAATCCCACCTCATCCTCATTGCCCCTCCCGCAGGCCATAACTTAAGCGGTTGGCTGCATTTATTCATTGCGCTTGGGGGCGCTGGTTTCTAACGTGGGCGCGTGTCTGTGCAGTTCACCATCTTGGGCAGCGGTTCCAGCGGCAATTGTGCGTATCTGGAGACGCCGGAAACCCGCTTGTTGATTGACGCCGGTTTGAGCGGGCGTCAAATCCGCCAGCGTTTGGCCGGGATCGGGCGCACGCCGGAGTTGGTGCAGGGCATTTTGATCACGCATGAACACGGGGATCATATTCAAGGGCTGGCCACCTTGGCGGCCAAGTTGCGCATCCCGGTTTATTGCAACCGGCTGACGCGCGAGGCGATTGAGCGCCAGTTGGAGTTGCCCGCGCCCCTGGAGTTCCGCTTGTTTGACACGGGCGCCGGGTTTGAGCTGGGCGATGTGCAGGTGGAGACGTTCAGCATTCCGCATGACGCCATGGACCCGGTGGGGTTCCTGTTGCGCACGGTCGCGGGTAACCTTGGTTTCCTGACGGATTTGGGTCATGCCACCAAGCTGGTCATTGAACGGGTGCGCCCCGCGAACGTGCTGGTGCTGGAGGCGAACCACGATGTGAAGTTGTTGCAGGAAAATCTGCACCGCCCCTGGAGTTTGAAGCAGCGCATCCTGAGCCGGCACGGGCATCTCTCCAATGAATCGGCAGCGGCGGCGGCGGCGGAGATCGTGAGCGGCGCGCTGAAGCAACTTTATCTGGGCCACTTAAGCCGGGACTGCAATAGCCCGGAATTGGCGCATCGCGTGGTGAATGAGAAGTTGCTCGGAGAAAAGGCGGGGCACGTCAAGATCACGGTGGCATCCCAGGCGACGCCGTGCCCGACGCTGGAGTTCTGATTTCTGCCGCCTTGCGAATTTCGTCCCCGCCCCTCCTGCTCCGTTTGCGTAGCCGCTGAGGTGAGGAAGCGGACCACCAGCAATTGCGGGTTTCAGATTCCCGAGTTATCCGTCCCCTACCTCGACGGTTACGGGGGCTGCAAAAAACGTGAGCGCTTATTTACAAGCGCACTTTCCGCTGGTACAACTTCGGTGTGTCTAATTCCGTTGATCAGTTATGGAAGCGGCTCACGGCGCGGCGCGGCTTGTTTTTGATCGCTGGCCCGTGCGTGATCGAGAATGAGGCGGTCTGCCTGACCGTGGCGCGCAGTTTGAAGAAAACCTGCGCGGCGCTCGGCATCCCCTATGTGTTCAAGGCCAGTTACGACAAGGCCAACCGCACGTCCGGCAAGTCGTATCGCGGCCCCGGCCTGGCTGCCGGGCTGGAAATCCTCGCCAAAATCCGGCGGGATTTGGCGCTGCCCATTCTCACCGATGTCCACACCGAGGAGCAGGCCCGCGCGGCGGCGGAGGTGGTGGACATCCTGCAAATCCCCGCGTTCCTTTGCCGCCAGACGGATTTGATCGCCACGGCGGTGGCCACCGGCAAGATTGTCAATTTGAAGAAAGGGCAGTTCCTTTCGCCGCAGGAGATGTTCCAGGTGGCTGAGAAGGCCAAGGCGGCGGGCGGCAAGCGCCTGATCCTCACCGAGCGCGGCACGACGTTTGGGTATAATAACCTGGTGTCGGACATGCGCTCCATTCCGATCCTGAAACGTTCCGGCTGGCCGGTGGTGTTTGATGCCACGCATTCGGTGCAGTTGCCGGGCGGCGGCGGGGATCGCTCGGCGGGGCAGCGGGAGTTTGCGCCCCTGTTGGCGGCGTGCGCGGTGACCGCCGGGGCGGATGGGGTGTTCATTGAGACGCACCCGAACCCGGACCAGGCCCTGAGCGATGGCCCGAACATGATCCCGCTGGCCGAGATGCCCGCCGTGCTGAAACGGTTGTTGAAATTGAAAAAAGCGCTGAATTAGCCTTCAGCGAAGTCCGTCTTTATTGTTTGCAATTATGTCTGACCCCAAAGATTTGACGCAGCGCCTGAAAAAGGTGCGCCTGTTATTGTGTGACGTGGATGGCATCCTGACCGATGGCACCGTGCTGGTCAGCGACGGCCATGAGATCAAACAATTCCACGTCATGGACGGCATCGGCGTCCGCATGGCGCGGGAAGCGGGCTTGCAGGTCGGCTGGTTTTCCGCCCGGCCCTCCTCCGCCACCACCAAGCGGGCGCATGAGCTGAAGGTGGATTTCCTGTACCAGGATAAAGGCAGCAAAGTGGAGGCCATCGAGAAAATCCTGAAAGAAACCGGCTGCACCTGGGCGGAGGTCTGCTACATGGGGGATGATATTGTGGACCTCGGCGCGTTGAAACGCGCGGGCGTTGCGGCGTGCGTGCCGGACGGGATGGAAGACGCGAAGCGCATCTCTCACTATGTCACGCGCCTGGCTGGTGGATACGGAGCGGTACGGGAAGTCATCGAACTGATCTTGAAAGCGCAAGGCAAATGGGACGCATTTGTGCAGCATTACTCCGCATGAAGCAGGTTGCTCGCATTACGTCCGCACCGTGCCGCTGCCATGGCAAAGCGGCGGGCAATTCCGCAATCCACAATCCGCAATCCGCAATCACCTGGTTCCGTCTCCTTATCTCGACGGCTACGATCATTCTGTGCCTGATAATGCCTCCCGGCGTTCACGCGCAACCCGCCGTGGGCAAGGTCAAGGGCGGCTTTCTGGTGCCGGAATATGACGCGCAGAATCGCAAACGTTCGCTGCTCTCCGGCGAAAGTGCCGAGGCGAAATCCGTCACCCTGTGGCTGGTATCCAAATTAAAGATTGAGGTGCTGGGCGAGGATGAAAAAACTACTTGGATTGTGGAAGCGCCCGTCTGCCTCTACGATTATGCCCATAAAGTGGCGCAATCATCTACCGCGATTTCTGCCCGTTCCGCCAATGGCCAGTTGGCCATTACCGGTGAAGGCTTTGAATGGAAGCAGGCCGACCAGCATCTGATCATCTCCAATGCGGTGAAAACCTTGATCCGTCAGACCAGTGGTCAGACCAACGCCCTGTCCGGCTTGGCCAAGCAGGACTTGGAAATCCGTGCGGGCCGGTTTGATTTTGATAGCCGCAAATCCTATGTGAATTATACCGGCGGCGTGCAGGTGCGCGAACTGACCAACAACAGCGCGACGCCACGCCCGTTCAAACTTTCCAGCGCCACCATGGGTATTCAACTGCCGCCCGGGGGCGGTGGCGGCGTGCAAACCATCATCAGTGAGGAAAATGTGGTCATCGAAGAGGGCACCAGCCGGGTCACCGGCACCCGAGCCGTCTATTCCGCCACCAACGAACTGGTGGTGGTAACCGGCCTGGCCCGCTGGGAAACCGAACAGGCCGAAGGCAAGGGAGAACGCCTGGTGCTGGACCGCAAACAAAACCGATTTGAAGCTTACGACGCCACGTACACCAAACTGCGTCCAAGCTTAGGCGGCACCAACACCACCGCCTGGTTCCCCACGCAACACGGCAGCACCAATGAACCGGTGGAAATATTTGCCGATTCCTTGATAGCCAAACTTCCCCCCGCCGGAACGCGCAACCTTGAAATCGTGGCCGTTAAGGAAGTCAGCATTGTGCAAGGCACCAATCGGGCCAGCGCCGATCACGCGATTCTGCAAACCATCGGCAGCAACAGCGTGGTGACCCTGACCGGCAACGGACGCTGGAAAACCCCCGCCGCCAGTGGCCAGGCCAACACCCTGATATTTGATCAGGGGAAAAACAGCTTTAAAGGCGATGGCAACGCCGCCATTCAATTGCGGCAAGCCGCCACCAAAACCACCACCGACACCAATCTCAAAACCAACCGGGCGCGTTTCCTGGAAATCAAGTCCGCCCGCTACGAGTTCCAGAACGGACAGTTCAATTTCCACGACCACGTCACCGCCCAGGACGATCAGTGGCGTATGGCCACCGGTCAATTGAGCGTAAAAACGGTTGGGCCGACCAACCGCCTCGAACGGCTCATCGCGGAACAGGGCGTGCAACTGGAGCCGATTTCCATCACCAACGGCAACCCCTGGAAACTCACCTGTGACCGCGCCACCGCGTTGGGCAATGAAAAGGATGGACACTTGGACAGCATCATTGCCGAAAATAACTTGCACTTGGAACAGTTAAAGCCGACCGCCAATGGTCTTTGGAGCATGGATTGCGACCGGGCCACCCTGCATCTCAAACCCGGCACGGATCAGCAAATTGAAGACGTCCACGCGGAACAGAATGTTCGGGTGGTTCAACTCGGCACCAACGGTCCGTTCCTCTGGCGTTTGCAATCCGGGCAGTTGGACCTGACCATGGCCGCGAGCAACCGCATTGATCGCGTCACCGCCCGGCAAAACGTTCATTTGGAACAAGGCGTCACCCGTAAAGGGCCTCCCCTCAAAATGCGTTGTGAAACCGCCTCCCTGACCCTGGACGTGTCGAACCATATTGACCGGGTGATTGCCGAAGACCAAGTGTTCCTTGAACAAGGACCGAGCCGTGCCTCCGGTCAGATGATCACCTTCAACAGTGCGGATAACGAGATGGAACTCAAAGGTCATCCCAGCGTAACCTTGGTGGAAACTGCCAACACGAAAACCAACGGACCACCGCAAATCATCCACATTGACGGCGCGGAACAGCTTTTCTGGAATCGGCTCTCCAACAAATTCAGAGGGCGCGGCCCCTACCGGATCACTCCCGGCGGGCCCCTGCCCGTGAAGAATTCCATCGTATTCCCGTAAATTCCCGCTACTACTGAACGCCATGGACCTCATTATTACCGATAAACTGGTCAAAAGCTACCGCCAACGGCGCGTGGTGGACGGGGTTTCCATCCAAGTCAAGGCGGGTGAGGTAGTGGGCTTGCTTGGCCCCAACGGTGCTGGCAAAACCACGACGTTCAACATGGTGGTCGGTGTAGTGCGTCCGGATGAAGGGCGCGTCCTGTACCAAGATCAGGACATCAGTGCATTGCCGATGCACAAACGAGCGCGGTTGGGCATTGGTTACCTCACTCAGGAACCATCGGTCTTCCGCAAACTGACTGTGGAACAGAATATCCTGGCCATCCTGGAAGTACTCAAGATCAATGCCCAGGAACAACAGGTAAGGTTGAAATATTTGCTGGATGAATTGGACCTCACCCCGCTGGCCAAGAGCTACGCCTACCAATTGAGCGGCGGTGAAAAACGCCGGCTGGAAATCACCCGTGCGTTGGTCACTAGCCCCAAACTGCTGCTGCTGGATGAACCGTTTGCCGGCATTGACCCCATTGCCGTGTACGAGGTGCAAAAGATTGTCCGCCGCCTCCGGGATCGCGGCTTGGGCATTCTGATCACCGACCACAGCGTGCGCGAGACCTTGAAACTGGTGGATCGCGCCTATCTGATTCACAAGGGACAGGTCATCTGCGAGGGCGATGCCGAGTTCCTGGTGAACGATCCCAAGGCCCGGGAAATATATCTGGGGCCGGAATTCAACCTGTAATCCCAAGGAGCCAACATGGAATCGAACCCCGCCTTTTTTTCAGCGTCGCAAGGCAACTCTCAGAAAGTCACGGTGGAGCATTTTTACCGGACGCACTCCGAAGACCTTGGCCTCAAACTTATTGCTGGCGAGAAAGGGCTCAAGCGAATCATCCAGGAACCCACCGTCAACCGCCCCGGGCTGGTGCTGGCAGGGTTCATGAAATTTTTCTCGTTCAAACGCGTGCAGGTCATTGGCAGTGCGGAAACCGCTTATCTCAAATCCCGTCCGCCGGAAGAACGCCTCGCCATCTATCGCCGCATGTTCGGTTTCCGTATGCCATGCCTGGTGTTTTCCCGCAATCTGAATCCCGAACGCGCGTTTTTGGAACTTGCCGAGGCACATCGCGTGCCCATTTTCAAATGCCCGATGCCCACGGTCAGATTCATCAACCAGGCCACCTTGGCCCTCGAATGGCACTTTGCCCCACGCGGCAGTGAAATGGGCAGTATGGTGGACATTCTGGGCGTCGGCGTCATCATCAAAGGCGAAAGCGGCATCGGCAAAAGCGAAAGCGTCCTCGCCCTCATCGAGCGCGGGTACAGTCTGGTGGCGGATGATATTACCAAATTGACCGTGCTGGATGGCCGCGAAATTTTCGGTACCTGCTCCGAAGTCACGCGCAACCACATGGAAGTGCGCGGCATTGGCATCATCAATGTGGCCTCCATGTTCGGCGTCAAAGCCATCCGCGACAAAAAGCGCGTGGACTTGGTGGTCACCCTCCGTAACTGGGAGGAAGTGCCGGACATTGATCGCTTGGGAATGCAGGAAGACTTCGTGGAAATTCTAGGCATTAAAGTACCGCACATCACCATTCCGGTGCGTCCAGGCCGCGATCTCGCCCGTTTGGTCGAAGTCGCCGCGTTCCAAACCAAACTCCGAGCGTCAGGTCATAATGCCGCTCAGGATTTGGAAGCGAAAATCCTCTCAAAAATGGCTATTCCGCAGTGAGCCAGACCATCGGCATCATCGGCGCCGGGCTGGTGGGACTAGCCACGGCCCACAAGCTGGCCAAGCACGCCCCCTCAGTGCGCGTGGTGGTGTTCGAGAAAGAGTCGGCACCGGGACAGCATCAGAGCACGCATAATAGCGGGGTGCTACATGCCGGTCTTTATTACAAACCGGGTTCCGCCAAAGCCCGCCTGGCCGTTTCCGGTTTGCGGCAAATGTTGGATTTTTGCCAGACGAATGCCGTGCCTTACGAGCAATGTGGCAAACTGGTACTAGCGGTGGATGCCGCCGAACTCGCCTTGCTCCCGGGATTATTCGAGCGCGGTACCGCCAATGGCCTGCGCGGGTTGCGACTTTTGGGGCCCGATGAAATTCGCGAACGAGAACCGCACGCGCGCGGGGTCGCCGCCATTCTGGTGCCGGAGGAAGGCATTGTGGATTACGCGAAAGCCGTCGAAGTCCTGACCGCCCAACTGCGACAGTCCGGCCATCGGGTTTTGACCGGATGGCGGGTCAACCGGCTGGAACGCCATGGCCAACAATGGATCGTGCATTCCACCAGCGGAGACGAGGCGTGCGATTTCATCGTGAACACGGCTGGACTGTACTGTGACCGGGTCAGTCAAATGGCGGGTGAACCCCGCGATACCCGGATCATCCCTTTTCGCGGCGAGTACTATCAATTGCGGGCGGACCGTCAGCATCTGGTGCGGCACCTGATCTACCCGGTGCCAAATCCTAAATTTCCTTTTCTGGGAGTCCACTTCACCCGCTTAATTCACGGCGGGATCGAAGCCGGCCCCAACGCCGTGCTCGCCTTTGCCCGCGAAGGTTACCGTAAATCCCAGGTCAACGTGTACGACCTGGCAGACACCCTCGGTTTTGCCGGATTTTGGCGTTTTGCCAGGCGGCATTCCGGCATGTGCTGGCAGGAACTGCGCCAGTCCTTCAGTTCGCATCGGTTTGCCACCGCCCTGCAACGGTTGGTGCCGGAAATTCAGCCGGAAGACCTGAAACCCGGTGGTGCTGGCGTGCGCGCCCAAGCGATGCGACCAGACGGCTCGTTGGTTGAGGATTTTCAATTCATCAAAAAACCGGGCGCCCTGCATGTGCTCAACGCCCCCAGTCCCGCCGCCACCGCCTCCCTTGCCATCGCGGATGAAATCCTCGCCCGAATTCGGGCCGGTTTTCTCGCAATATGATCGGCGACGGATTGGCCAATCCATACCACATCATATTTTCAGGTTGAAAAAGTCGCCCAGTCCGTACAAATTAGCCCCATGAAAAGTGTGTTTACCGGAGCCGTCTATGTCGTGCGGGATAATATTGATACGGATCAAATCATCCCGGCTCAATATCTTAACCTCGTGCCCACCATCGCCGAGGAATACGAGAAATTGGGCAGCTTTGCCCTCTGCGGGCTGCCGGAGTCGTTATACCCGGTGCGCTTCATCAAAGAAGGCCAACTGGATACTGACTACCCAATCGTCATCGCCGGGCGCAATTTTGGCTGTGGCAGTTCCCGGGAACACGCCCCCATCGCCTTAGGTTCGGCCGGATGCCATGTGGTCCTCGCCGAAAGTTTTGCCCGCATCTTTTTCCGCAATTGTGTCGCCACCGGCGAGTTGTATCCGTGTGAAAGCGTAGATCGTTTGTGTGAAGTACTCAAGACCGGCCAGGTCGTCACCGTGAATCTGGACGCCGCCACCGTTACCGTCCAAGACACGGGCAAAGTCTATTCGTTCAAACCCTTGGGCGAGGTGCGCCCGGTGGTGGATGCCGGCGGCCTGTTTAATTTTGCGCGCCAAACCGGGATGATGCCCGCCATCGCCCCGCAATAGACTTACTCCGGATTAAACCAATAAATCCGCAGCGCGCAACCCAACGGCCACCTGGTGAGGGTGTTTTACGCTAGCCGTGAGATATACCGCCTAGTTTTTCTTCTTCACCGGTGTTTTCAGGGTGGACATGTATTCCACGAGGTCCACCAATTCCTGCACGGTGAGCACTTGTTGCAAGAGCATGGGCATGATGGACACCCTGAGCTTTTGTCGCTTGGTGATATCGCTCAGTTTGTATTGGGAGAGCGCGCCTTTGTGGTCTTTCAGGGTGACTTCGGCGGCGGTTTCGCCCGCGAGGATGCCATAGACGTCATCGCCATTCTTAAGCGTTAATTGCCACGCCTCAAAGCCGGGGGAGATGGTGGCGTTGGGTTCGAGGATGTTTTCAAAGAGTTCTTCGCGGCTGAGCCGCAGCCCCGCATCCGAAAGGTCCGGCCCGATTTCCACGCCGCGTCCACTGGTGAGATGGCAGTTGATGCAATTCGCATCGGGACGCATGTACACTTTGGCACCGTTGAAGGCGTCGCCTTTCATTTTCAGCAACGTGGCCAGCGGGGGCAAGGGAACGGAGTTCTGGGTGAGGTAAGGCGGCAGGATCGCAGCGGCTTTCTGTTTGAGGTCGGCAGGAACATTGTAGGTGAATTCCAAAGTGGCGGTCATGCGCAGGTCCACGGGGAACAAATCGGTATCGGCCATCTGCAACACCTGGTCTGCTCCCGCTGGCGTCTTGATGAGGGCCAGCAGCGCCGCTTTGCGTTTGCTGACCTCGATCACGGTGTTGGTCAGACTGGTGGCCAGGTCGGCAGGCACGCTGACTGGTTCAGCGCCAGGCAAGGGAAGCGCGATCATGGCGGCAATCATTACGAATGCCGTCATCATCCAGCGGGTTCCGACTGTGCCGTTGCGCCAACGCATGGGGAAAGCTAACGGCATCCGGTGAAGAATCTCAATCCAAATCACGACTTGCGAGAAGCCTGGCGCCGTGTCGGCTTTGCTTTGGGGTAGCGCATCGGGGTGGGAGAGGCTGGTGCGCCGCCCATGCCGCGTTTCAGTTCGCGAATCTGGTCGCGGAGCAGAGCGGCTTTCTCAAATTCCAAGTTATTGGCGGCTGACAACATCTCCGTTTCCAACTCGTTGATCGTTTCCGTCATGTCCAAGTCGCCAGTGGCTTCCCGCAAAACACTGTCTGCCTCTTCCTGGGTTTGATGATGCGACGACAGGCTTTCCTCCAGCGCGCGGATGACGCTGCGCGGGGTGATGTGGTGCTCCAGGTTGTACGCCACCTGGCGCTTCCGGCGATAATCGGAAACCGCGATGAATTTCTGGATGCTCTGCGTCATCACGTCGGCGTAGAGGATCACTTCGCCGTTGAGATGGCGCGCGGCGCGGCCCGCCGTCTGGATCAGGCTCGTGGCGGAGCGCAAATACCCCTCCTTGTCGGCGTCCAGGATGGCCACCAGCGAGACCTCCGGCAGGTCCAGCCCTTCGCGCAGCAGGTTGATGCCGACCAGCACATCGAACTCCCCCTTGCGCAGCCCGCGCAGGATTTCCACGCGTTCAAGCGCGTCAATTTCGCTGTGCAAATACCGCACGTTGATGCCGATGCCGCGCAGGTAATCCGTAAGCTCTTCCGCGGTGCGCTTGGTGAGTGTGGTGACCAGCACCCGTTCTTTGAGTTCCACCCGCTTGCGGGCTTCCTCGATCAGGTCATCAATCTGTCCGGTTAACGGCTTCACCGTGACTTTCGGATCCACCAATCCGGTGGGCCGCACGATCAGTTCCACCACCCGGCCTTGCGACCACGCCAGTTCCCGCTCAGCCGGGGTGGCGCTAACGTACACCGTCTGGCCTTGCAAGGATTGGAATTCCTCGAAGTTGAGCGGGCGGTTATCCAACGCGCTCGGCAGGCGGAAACCGTAATCCACCAGTACCGTTTTGCGCGAACGGTCGCCGGCGTGCATGCCGCCGATCTGGGAAACGGTGACGTGCGATTCATCCAGGACCAGCAGATAATCCTTGGGGAAGAAGTCCAGCAACGTGCTGGGCCGCGAGCCAGATAGGCGGGCGGCAATGTGGCGCGAATAGTTTTCGATGCCGGAGCAGAACCCCATTTCTTCCATCATCTCCAGGTCATACTCCGTGCGCATCTTGATCCGTTGCGCCTCGATTAGTTTGCCCTGCTTTTCAAACCAGGCGATGCGGTCGGTAAGTTCCTCGCGGATGGAGAGGATGGCGCGTTTCAACTTGTCTCCCGGCGCGACAAATTGTTTGGCGGGGAAGATGGTAGCATAAGCCGGTTGTTCCAGGGCGTGCCCGGTGAGTGGATCGAACCGGGTCAACCGCTCAATTTCATCGCCAAAGAACTCAATGCGCAAACCGTCGTCGGTGCCGGCAGGACGTACCTCCATGGTGTCACCCCGCACCCGGAATTGGCCGCGCCCAAATTCAATGTCGTTCCGGGTGTATTGCAGATCCACGAGGCGTGACAGCAACTGTTCGCGGGTAATGGATTCCCCCGGATGCAGGTGGATCAGCATCGCCTCGTAATCTTCCTTGCTGCCGATGCCGTAGATGCAGGAGACGCTGGCCACCACAATCACGTCCCGTCGCGCAAACAGCGAACTCATCGTAGACAGCCGCATCCGCTCGATCGCTTCGTTGATGCTCGAATCCTTCTCAATAAACGTATCGGTGCGCGGAATGTAGGCCTCGGGCTGGTAGTAATCAAAGTAGCTGACGAAGTATTCGACGGCGTTCTCCGGGAAGAAGCTCTTGAACTCGGCGTACAACTGCGCCGCCAGCGTTTTGTTGTGCGAAATCACCAGTGTGGGCCGGTCCAACGTTTTGATGACATTGGCAATCGTGTATGTCTTGCCGGACCCGGTCACGCCCAACAGTGTGTGATGCCGGGCTCCGGAGAGGAGTCCCTCCGTGAGTTTGGCAATCGCCTGCGGCTGATCTCCCGCCGGCTCGTATGGTGCAACCAACTTAAACATGCCGCCACTGTAGCGCGGAATTCAGGTTTGGTAAATATCGCTTCAAATATAAGTCAAAGCCGGGCAATCTAACCGCCATGGAAGCCTTGGCACAATTATTGCAAGAAGTCCGGTCGTGCCGCCTCTGCGCGGCGCAGCTCCCGTTTCCGCCGCGTCCGGTGCTGCGTGCTGCTGTGACCGCACGGCTGATGATTGTCGGTCAGGCACCTGGCACCCGGGTTCATGAGACGGGGATTCCCTGGAACGATCCCTCGGGAGACCGGCTGCGCGCCTGGTTGCAAATGTCGCGGGAAGAGTTTTATGATGAAACCCGAATCGCAATCATCCCCACCGGATTTTGTTACCCGGGAAAAGGGTCAGGCGGTGATCTGCCGCCGCGTCCCGAGTGCGCCCCCTGCTGGCATCCTCGGTTGCGGGCGGCCTTGCCCAATATCAAACTGACCCTGCTAATCGGCAGTTACGCGCAAGCCTACTATTTACCAGGTGCCACCAAACAATCCCTGGCAGAAACGGTGGCCAGTTATCAGGAATATTTACCCGCATTTTTCCCATTACCACATCCCAGCCCGCGCAACCTGCGTTGGTTCAAGCTGCACCCATGGTTTGAATCCGAAGTAATCCCAGCCTTGCGCAAGCGAGTTGAGGTCGTCCGCGCAACACCCTGAACTCGGGAGCAGGATTAAGTGGTTCAGGTTCAAATGTCGGCGGAGTCCCATCTCCCCAGAAACCGCCAAAGTGAGGGGGTATCCACCATGAGGCCGTAAGCGCACACCCACGCCCCGACCTGCCCATTCCCATGATTGAATATTCCCCATTGTTCGCAAGGCCCCGCACGCTCATTGCATAAATTTTTCTGGCGACATTGCCGCCTTATTGGTTTAGGCTTGCGTCATGACACTGGCAAAACAGAACCGCGTGCGCGCACTCTTGGGAGCGCCGGACCGCGTTGTCTCCCCGTCCGGTGCCGCTTCAATTGATCTGAATATGATATTATCCAAACCATTGGCCAGCCGCCGTTCCTTTTTTAAAACCGCCGCCTTCGGAACGTTGTTGATGGAGCTGCCCACCATCATTCCCGCCCGCGTACTCGGGGCGGAGGGAGCGGTGGCACCCAGCAACCGTATCCAGGTCGGCTTCATTGGCACTGGCAGTCATGGTACGAATTGGAATTTGGCGAAATATCTTAAGCTGCCCGACGCCCGGGTGCCGATTGTGTGCGATGTGGATCGCGAACACATGGAGTTTGCCAAGGAGAAGGTGGATGCGGCGTACAAGAACAAGGATTGCGCCACAACCACCGATTTTCGCGAGGTGCTCGCCCGCAAGGATATTGACGCGGTGATGATTTCCACGCCGGACCACTGGCATACGCTCATCAGTGTTATGGCGGTGCGCGCCGGCAAGGATGTGCAGTGCGAGAAACCAACGTTGACGATTGGCGAGGGCAAGGTGCTGATTGATACCGTCCGGAAGCACAAGAAGATTTTCCAGACCAGCACGGAAGATCGCTCATTGCCCATGTATCATCGCATGGCGGAACTCGTCCGCAACGGCAGGATCGGCAAGTTGCAGCGCATCGAGGTCATGCTGCCCAAGCAACCAACCAAGCCCGGCGATCCCACGCCCCAACCCGTCCCCCCAGAACTGGATTATGAGATGTGGCTGGGCCCCGCCCCCTTCGCGCCCTATACCAAGGATCGGGTACATTTTAATTTCCGTTGGA
The DNA here is from genome assembly GCA_037139415.1 of Verrucomicrobiota bacterium. Lineage (NCBI taxonomy): Bacteria > Pseudomonadati > Verrucomicrobiota > Verrucomicrobiota bacterium. The sequence goes on from JBAXGN010000049.1 coordinate 16,766, forward strand.
TTTGGGATTATTCCGGCGGCATTATCTGCGACTGGGGCACGCATTTGTTTGATACCGCGCAATGGGGGAATGATACGGAACATAGTGGTCCCGTGGAGGTGGAAGGCACTGGTACACATTGGGAGGGCGGGCTTTATAATACGGTGAAAGACTATGATGTGACCTACCGTTATGCCAACGGGGTGGTGATGACCTGCAAACCGGGCAACCCCAGCATTAAATTCATCGGTACGGACGGGTGGGTGGGGAACACTGGTTGGCGCAAGCCGGTGGAGGCCAGTTCGCCCGAAATTCTGAACTCGGTCATTGGACCGAATGAACTGCATTTGTTCACCCAGCCGGAAGGGGAACACCGGGATTTCTTGGATTGTTTCAAGAGCCGTAAGGATCCTTACTTCCCGGTGGATATCGGACATCGTGTCGCGACCGTCTGCCACATCGCGAATATCGCCCTCCGGCTCGGGCGAAAACTGCGCTGGGACCCGAAAGCCGAGCGCTTTGAAAATGACGAAGCGGCCAACGCCATGATGACACGGCCCTTGCGGGCACCCTGGAAGTTGTGAGCAATGAAGAAGTAAACCCGAACCACGAAAACTGAATACCGAAGAAATTACCATGAAACACACCAAGTTCATTCTAACTTTCGCGCTGGCCGCCGTGTTATCCGCCACGAACCCGCTCAAGGCGCAGGAACCCCCGGAACAACACGACGCCCGGATGCAGTGGTGGCGCGAGGCACGTTTCGGGATGTTCGTTCACTGGGGGCTTTACTCGGGGCTGGCGGGTACTTGGGACGGCAAGCCGGTGGCGACCAAAGGCGGCATGGAATGGATACAACAGCGGGTCAAGGCCGACACGGATACATACGCGCAGAAGGCGATTCCGCTCTTTAAGCCCACGCCCGCCTTTGCTCGCGAGTGGGCCCGTCTCGCCAAGGAGGTGGGTTGTCGTTATGTCGTGTTCACGACAAAGCATCACGATGGCTTTGGCCTGTTTGCGTCCAAGGCGGGCGATTACAACGCCGGCGCGGTGTTGCACCGGGACTTGGCAAAGGAAATCGTGGAGGCCGTGCGCGCCGAGGGGCTGCGAGTGGGTTTTTATCATTCAGTAATTGATTGGCATCACGACCAATATGCCTACGCCAAATCCAAACAACTGCCGCATCCGCTCAAGGGCCAGCCGTATCCCAACGGCGAGCGGAACCATGAAAAGTATCTCGATTATCTCCACGCCCAAGTGAACGAGCTGGTTTCCAATTATGGCCCGGTGGATGTAATCTGGTGGGACTATAGCGCCCAGGATTTTCAGGGCGATGAGGCGTGGCGCTCAACCGATCTGATCAAACTCGTGCGCAGCAAGCTGCCGCAGACCGTCATGAACAACCGGCTCTTCCGCATTCCCGAGGCTGGCTGGACGGGCATGGGCACGGCCTCCACCATTCCCAAGCTGGAACTGCAATATGGCGATTTTTTGACGCCCGAGCAGCATATCCCGCCGACGGGAATGCCTGGCGTGGATTGGGAAACGTGCATGACGCTTAACACCACTTGGGGTTACAGCGAGCATGACCACGCTTGGAAGTCCGACGAGACCTTAATCCGCAACCTCGTGGATATCGCCAGCAAGGGGGGAAATTATCTGCTGAACATTGGCCCCAAGGGCGACGGCAGTGTGCCGGAGGAAAGTGTAAAATCCCTGCGCAGCATCGGTGCCTGGATGAAGGCGAACGGGGAAGCCATCTATGCCACTACCGCCAGTCCGTTTCCGAATCTGACTTGGGGCCGTTGCACCAAGAAACTGACAGCGAAGGGCGGGACACTCTACTTACACGTGTTCGATTGGCCGGCGGATGGCCGGCTCGTTGTCCCCAGCTTGCGCAATGAGGTAAAAAAAGCCCGTCTGCTCGCGACCGGCAAAAAGGTGAAGACCAAGGCGGACGGCAATGACCTCATCGTCACACTCCCGGACAAAGCGCCCGATGCCATTTCCAGCGTGGTGGCTCTGGACTTTGTTGGGACTCTAAAAGTGGAGTAAACTCCGTTTTCGCGCGTGAAAAACCTGCAAAGAAAGTTTGCATTTTGGGCGTAATTTGCTTTATTCGCGCCCGATCAACGATATTGTGAATATGAAAATTAATACCAGATACCTTGTAGCAACGGCGGCCAGCCTGGTCGTCATGGCGGGCCAACTCACCGCTGGTGAGCCGGTCAAACTGAACACGGGCAAGGTGAACACACCGATCAGCCCGTACATCTACGGCCAGTTTATTGAGCATCTGGGCCGCTGCATCTACGGCGGCATCTGGGCCGAAATACTGGAGGATCGCAAGTTTTATTACCCCATCACCGACACCTACAATCCTTGGGGTACAGATAGCGACAAGCAATGGAACGCGGGGGAATTTCGGTTCCTCAATGGCTCGCCTTGGAAAGTGATTGGCGCGCCGGGGACCGTGGCAATGGACACGAACAAGCCGTACGTAGGGCAACAAACGCCGCTGATCCACTGCGACGGCAAACTCGCCGGGATTTCTCAGGAAGGGTTGTCCGTTCTCAAGGGCCATAAGTACGAAGGGCGAATCATTCTCGCCGGGGATGCCACGGCGGCACCCATCCTGGTGCGCCTGGTTTCTGATAAGGGCGCAGTGCATGAGCAGAAAATCGCCCATCTGACTCCCGGTTTTAAGACCTACGAAATTGAGTTCTCCGTAGGGACCAACAGTGAAAACACCCGGCTGGAAATCGTCAGCAAGGGCAAAGGATCCTTTAAGATTGGGACGGTTTCCTTGATGCCTTCGGATAATATTCAAGGTTGGCGTCGGGATGTAATTGCGTTGCTGAAGGAATTAAACTCGCCGGTGTATCGCTGGCCGGGTGGCAACTTTGTGAGCGGGTACAATTGGCGGGACGGCATCGGCAATCGCGATCAGCGTCCGCCGCGTAAAAATCCTGCTTGGAAAGGCGTGGAGCATAATGACGTGGGGATTCATGAATACATGGAATTGATGGCGCTATTGAAGACGGAGCCGTATGTGGCCGTGAACACCGGCTTGGGCACCGTCGAGGAAGTGGCCGCCGAGGTCGAGTATTGTAACGGAACTACAGCGACGCCGATGGGCAAATTGCGCGCCAAGAACGGGCATTCCGCCCCGTACCATATTAAATGGTGGGCGGTGGGAAATGAGATGTACGGCAAATGGCAGTTGGGCCACATGCCAATGGCAGAATATGTCAAGAAACACAACCAGGTGGCGGAAGCCATGTGGAAAGTGGATCCCCAGATCAAGCTGGTGGGCGTTGGGGCCGCCGGTGATTGGACCAAGACGATGTTTACCGTCTGCGCCGGCCACATGGACCTGATCAGCGAGCATATCTATTGCAAGGAGAAGCCGGATGTCCAGGAGCACACCAAACAACTGGCCAAATCCATTCAGCGCGTGGCTACCGCCCATCGCGAGTATCGCAATTCCATCCCGGAGTTGAAGGGCAAGAATATCCGCATTGCCATGGATGAGTGGAATTTTTGGTACGGCAATTATATCTATGGTGAGTTGGGTTGCCGGTATTACCACAAGGATGGACTGGGCGTCGCCATGGGGCTGCATGAATACTTCCGTAACAGCGACCTCTACTTCATGGCCAATTACGCTCAGACGGTTAATGTCATTGGCTGCATCAAGACCACCCGCTCCGCCGCCGCGTTCGAGACTACCGGCTTGGTGCTAAAGTTATATCGGCAGCACTTTGGGTCGGTGCCCATCGAGCTTTCCCAACCCACGGGTAACCTGGACGTCTCCGCCGCGTGGACCGCTGATTTTAAGGCCATCACCGTGGCGGTGGTGAATCCCACCGCGACCGCCGAAACGCTGGCGCTGGATTTGACGGCGTTCAATACGGATAAGGTTCAACAATGGCTGATTCAAAATTCAGACCCGCAAAGTTTCAACGAGCCCGGCAAGCCCCCCGGTGTGATCATCAAGGAATCGCGGGTGAAGATTGCGAAGAACCAAGTGTCGGCCCCGGGATACTCCGTGGCGCTGTATCGGATTCCGCTACGTTAAGACTGGTTAGGCTTGCAGCACGCCCAGGAACCAACCGGGCGGGCGAATCGGCTTGCCGACAGGATCGGTGAACGCGTGGATCGTGTAGCCGCGCGTCACCTTCTTGCCGGTCTCAGCGTGGACAATCTCCACGTCGCAACGTAGTCGTGCCCGCCCCTCAATGGTCATGGTGCAAGTCATGCGCAGCGGGTCATCATATCGGGCGCGCCCCAGATATTCTACGTGGGATTCCACCAGCGGCAGAAAGGCACCACGCGTTTCCATCTCCGTGTACGGGATGCCGAGCTGCCGCAGTAATTCCGTGCGTCCCACCTCGAACCATTCCAAGGGGCGGGAGTTATAGAAGGTGCCCATCTGGTCCGTCTCGCTGTAACGCACCCGAAACGTGATGGTATGGGAAAAAGCAGGCGTCTGGACCGCCTGCCGGGTGGATGCGTGATTGGTTTCACTCATGCGGAAACGTGGTTAAATGCCGCTGCGTGAACTGTGAGCTTAAGAGAGCCCCTTGATTTCCCAACCTTTGCGATACGTGCGGCGAATGTATTGGTTGGCATCGGCCAAGTTGGTGAATTTGAGATGCGCGCCGTCCCATTCCAGCGTGGTCTTGGGGAAACGGGTCGCTACGCCACCCAACAGCACTGCTTCCGTCAAGGGACCGGAATAATCAAAACCAGCCGAGGTCTTGCCCTTGCCCGTGCAGGCTTCGGCAAACTGGACGTAATGGTTCTGCGGTTCCAGTTTTGGGTATTGAAAGTCTTTATAGGTGGTGTCCGGGTAGAGTTCCGGCTTCGCGATGTGCGGCAGCAGCATGGCCCCTTTGGTGCCGATGAAAACCGAGCCTTGACCCGGCAGTTTTCGGTCTGCTGGCAGCAGGGCTTGCACCTCGGCGGGTGGACGTTGTCCGCCATCGTACCAAGTCACCTTCACGGTCTTTTCCTCAGTGAACGGAGTGCCTGGGAATACATAATGAATGACCGCATCCGTGGCCCAGTTATGCGCATTGGGCACAAGCCCCTCGGAGCGCACCGATAACGGTGAAGTCAACGCCAGCGCGTTGAAAACGGGATCATAGATGTGGCAGCCCATGTCGCCAAACGTGCCGGTGCCAAAGTCCAGGCGTTTGCGCCAATTGCTTGGATGATAATAACCGGTGCCAATAAACGGGCGCTCCGCGCACACTCCCAGCCACAGGTTCCAATCAAAACCGTCGGGTATTGGGTCGGTCTTATCGGGACGCGGTAGCAGATCGCCCCATTTCTTGTCACTGAAGGCGTGGACTTCCTTGATTTTGCCGATCACCCCTTCCTGCACGAATTTCACCGCCATGCGATACGAAGTATCAGAATGGATTTGAATCCCCATCTGGGAGACCAGCTTTTTTTCTTTCGCGACTCGGGTGAGTTGCCGGACTTCGTAAATGTCGTGAGCCAGCGGCTTTTGGCAGTACACATGTTTGCCCGCTTGCAGGGCCGACATGGCAATCGGGCCATGCATGTGGTCCGGGGTTGAGACGTTGACGGAATCCAGATTCTTCGCCTCCTTGTCCAGCAGTTCGCGCCAGTCCTGATACACCTTCACGTCCGGTAAGCGTTCTTTCAGCTTGGCCACCCGGGTGGTGTCCACTTCCGCCACTGCCACCAGCTTGAGGAATTTGGCCGCGCCAAAGCTGCTGATATCCGAACCCGCCATCCCCGCCGCGCCAAAGCTGGCGTGGCGCAGAATGCTGTTGGGTGATTGCGCCAGCAGATCGCTCGTGATAAAGGGCGCGGCAATGCCGGCCAGCGTGAGTTGCTTGAGGAACTCGCGACGGTGAGCGGTAAATGTTTTCTTCATAAGGCGTCTATCCAATGTTAATGAGACGGCGCAAGCGCAGGTTTACTTCAACTTCTTAATGGAGATATTGCGAAACATGACCGGATCGTTGTGACCCGCAAACCCAAAGAAGCCCTGCGTCCGATCCTTGCCCGGGTGCGGATGATTTCCCATGTATTCAGTAACCTTGGAGAGGTCGCAATCGAGAATCACCGTGCCATTCAGTTCCACCTTGATCTTGGAGCCTACCACCGTCACCTCCTCGTAATTCCATTGACCGTTGGGCCGGTGGTAACCGCGTTGGGCCGCCACCATGCCGTAGGCGGAGCCATGCGCTTGGCGCGGGTCTATCTTGGCATTGCGGGCCTTTTCATAATTGTCGTCCAGCACTTGGATTTCACACATGCCCACATAAGCAGTATCGCCCTGGCCGGGATAGCGGATGGCCAGGCCGTTGTTGCCGCCGGGCGGCAGGTTAATTTCAAGGCGGACAATGAAATCCGAATACTCTTCCTTGGTGAAGATGGTGCCGCCCTTCTTCGGCTTGCAGACAATGGCTCCGTCTTTGACTTCGTAATTGTCAATCGGGCCGTCCCAACCGGTAAAGTCCTTGCCGTTGAAGATCGGCTCAAACCCTTCGGGGTCTTTGCCGCGCAACATGGCGTTGGCCTCCTCGGCGGATGGTTCATGCACAAACACGTTGCGCCACCGGATTTCTCCACCGTGCGTTTGAAGTTGCAGCGGACCTTCAGGCGGCAGCGGAATCACGCGCGCCTTGTCGTAATAATTCTCATGGATGGCGTTCTCCACCACCTGCTTATCATTCAGCCAGACCCAAGTGCGGGTGCCGAGTTGCACCACCTTGAAATGATTCCATTCGCCAAACGGTTTATCAGCGAGCACCGCCGGATCTTTGCCGGGCGAGCCGGCGCGATTATTCCACAGGCCGCCGGAACCTTTATCGGCGCCGAGCTTGAATTTCGCCTGCTCGGTATAATCCCAGATTTGCACCTGTGGCGTGCCTTTCAAGTAGATGCCGCTATCCGCCTTGGGGACCGTGCGGTAATCCAGCAGCAGTTCGAAATCGCGGTAGTTTTTATCGGTGGTGAGGTACAATCCTTTGCCGTCATTGATCAGCTCCTCGTTTTCCACGCGCCAGTGCGCTTGGATGTCGGGCAGGCTGGCATCGTGCTTCTGTTTGAAGTCTTCCGGCGAGAGCGCCAGGTATTTGCGAGGATCCTCGGTGGTGGCACCCCACCAGCCACTCAGGTCCTGGCCGTTAAATATGGCTTGATATCCAGCAGGTGGAACGGCGGTGAAGGCAATGACCTGGCTGATTCCCAGCGAGGCGGCGCATGTGAACATCCACGAACAGCACGATGGTATGGCGTATTTCATGGACGAGGTTGTATGCGACCAACCCAACGATGGCAATGAAGAAAATAGGGCAACCGCATCGAAAACGAGAATGCAACAGCCGCAGTGAACCGGCTGGTGGCAATCGTGAATAATGGAACGAACAATTTTATGGTGAGTTTAGTTCTTGATATATCCCTTGAGGCGATAGGCGTACCAACCAATGGCTTCATGCAAGTACATGGAGGTTTTCTCGAACCCCGAATACCGAGGGATCAGGCTATATTTGGATTTGCCCTCCAGACTCACACTGGTTTTATAGTCGCACGCCACACACACCACCTCCAGGCCAGCCGTTCCATCGTCGTAGGGCTTTTACTATTTTACTTCCTGCTTCAGTTCCTCCTGGTATGAGCATGGTAAGCTAAAAATGTAAAATGTTTTCGCCCCCTGGAAACGGCTTTGGACGCCCCCATTGGCCCTCAGACGGGCGGATTGGACCCAAAAAAGTGCTGTAGTGGTTCCTAAAAGTCCCAAAACCATCGCCGAAACGGCCAAAAAGGGCACTCCGGGGTATATTTGGCCTCCCAGCCGTGCACCGACCTCCAAAACCTGTGCACCGACCTGCAAAACCTGTGCACCGACCTGCAAAACCTGTGCACCGACCTGCAAAACCCGTGCACCGACCTGCAAAACCCGTCCACCAACCTGCAAAACCCGTCCACCAACCTGCAAAAACCGTGCACAGACCTGCAAAACCCGTCCACCAACCTGCAAAAACCGTCCACCAACCTGCGAAACCCGTCCACCGACCTGCAAAAACCATCCACCGACCTGCAAAACCCGTGGACCAACCTGCAAAAACCGTGCACCGACCTCAAAAAGTGCTGTGGCGACCTCAAAAAGTGCTGTGGCGACCCATAAAAGTCCCGAAACCATAGCCAAAGAAGCTAAAAGGCGCACTTTGGAAGGTTTTGTGGCCACCTATCCCGCCGCCGTCCATTGCCACAACCCCGTTTCAGGGGGCCCCGAAAGGATTTGGGGGCACCCCCGGAGAGTTTCTACGCCCCCTGAAAAGGTTTCGGGGGCCCCCAGAGAGTTTCAGCGGCCCCTGAAAATGTTCCGGGGCGCCCCGGAAGTATTTCTGCGTCCCCTGAAAACCTTTCGGGGAGCCCCCGGAGAGTTTGGGGGAGCCCCGGAATATCATTCCCAGCGCCAAGGAATCATCTTCGGCCCGCGGGAAACGGTTCCTGGCCGCCGGAATTTGGGGCAAGTGAGGCCAAAAACCAGGGGCTCGCCTGTAAATGAGCGCCCCGCCGCCTCCCGGCGGGTATCGGGACGCACCGGAATCTCCAGCCTCCTTGGGACTGCCCGGCGCGGACGGCGATCCCCCGACGCAATGGGAGGTGGGGACGAGTTTGAACCCGGTGAACGCAGGCTTGCAAGCGCAGCGACGACCGTAGCGGGTTTAGAAAGTAAAACCCCGGAGCGATGGGTTCCGGGGTTTGGTTTGAGTTCCGGGGATCAGCCGTTGAATTCCTGGATGGCCTCGAACATGGCGAGGATGTTTTGCGGGGGCACTTCGGGGAGGATGTTGTGTACGGTGTTGAAGACGAAGCCGCCGCCTGGCATGAAGATTTCCAACCGGCGCCGCACGTGGTCCCGGACTTCCGCCGGAGTGCCCTGGTTGATCACGGATTTGGTGTCGCACCCGCCGCCCCAGAAGCAGATGTCGTTGCCGAAGTCCGCCTTGAGCCGCTCCGGCTCCATGTCCCGGCAACTGGTTTGCACGGGGTTGATGATGTCGAAGCCCGCTTCGATGAGGTCGGGCAGGAGCGCGCGGATGGAGCCGCAGGAGTGCAGGAAGGTTTTCATGCGCGTGCGTTTGTGAATGTACGCGCAGAGCTGGGTGTGGCGCGGCTTGAAGAATTTGCGGTAGGTGGCGGGGGACATGAAGGGGCCGCCGTTGGTGCCGAGGTCGTCGCCAAAGCGCACGATGTCTGCGGTGTCGCCCACGGCGCGGCAGATTTTCGCCAGGCCGGCCAGGTGCCGTTCGAGCAGGGCATCCAGCAGGGCCTCGACGTGGTCCGGCTCGGCGATGAGGTCCATGCAGAAGTTGTCAATGCGGCGGAGGAAGGTGCCCCATTCAAAGAGGTTGCAGCCGACGACGATCATCAGGGCGCGATCGGAGGATTGGCGCAGGGCGAGGGCGTTCTGGCGCAGGGTTTCCCAAAAGCCGGGGTCGCCGGCGTGATCCCACGGGCTGTGCACGAGGGCGGCCCAGAGGATTTTGGCCATCTGTTGGTCGAGGTCGCGGAAGTCATCCGGGTAGCCGTCCACGTACGGGAAGCAGCTTTGGTCAAAGAAGGTGCCGCCCGCCGGCATGTGGGCGATGTCGGTGCCGTCGGCCAGGCGCGCGATGACCGAGCCGTCCGGCTGGACTTCGGGATGAAACCATTTGGGGTATTGCGCGGGCTGGCCATCAGCGAGGGTGACGTTGTACCAATCGGCATCGCGGGTGTTGAAGGTGCGGCCGATGTCCAGGACGTCCACGCCGAGGCGCTGCAAGACTTCTTCCTCCGGCTGGGCGAGTTGTTGCACGACGTCGTAAAGGCGGGTCTGCCCGGTGTGGATGCCCAGGTGGCGTTTGAGGTTGCCATAGGCGATGGCGGAGATGCCGGAGCTGGGGGTGGCGCCCAAATCCACCGGCACCCGGTCCGGCTGGCGATGTTCGACGGCGGCCAGGATGCGTTCGCGTGAGGTCATGGTTATTTCTCCAGCAGTTCGATTTCGGAAAGGGTGGGGCCGTTTTTGGCTTCCAGGATGTTCAGGCGGAATTCCTGCGCGGTGACGGGCGGGAAGCTCTGGATGAGTTTGGCGCCGATGGTGGTGCCGGTGGTGAGCGTCTTCCAATCGCCCTCCGCGCGGTATTGGAACTCGAACTTTTGCACGCGGTTGGTGTAGCTCTCCGCTTCGCTGAGGCGCACTTTGCTGACGGTGCGGGGTTTGCCGAAGTCGGCGGCGATCCAGCCGGCGCGCATGTCAACGTCGGAGGCCCAGCGGGTGTGCGGGTCGTTGTCGAAGGCATTCTCCGGCCCGTACTGATCTTTTTGGTTCCTGTACACGTTGGAGGCGGTGGCTTTGACTTCGGCGGCGAAGGTGTTCTTGATGGCCGGCACTTCCATGACTGAGCCGTCCGCGACGAGCTTGATGATAGTGTCAATTTCCTTGCGGCCCGCCGGCGGCACGGTGACGGTGAGTTTGTCGCCGTCCTGTTGCACCGTGGCCGTCCCGCCACCGAGCACCGCGGCCGAGGTCACCTTGAGCGGCAGGTTGGGCAGGGTGATACTGTCACCCTCCCAGCGCATCACGTGCAGGTAAATGACATTGCCCTTGCGGGTGCTGGCCACGGTTTTGGCGGGTTTCCACGGGCCGCCGCGCGTGCCGTAAATGCTCTGGCCGTATTGGGCGAGCCAGGCGCCCATTTCCTTGAGGCGCTCGACCTGGCGTTTCTCGATGACGCCATCGGGCGTCGGCCCGACGTTGAAGAGCAGGTTGCCGTCGCCGCCCGCGCAGAGCACGAGGGTTTGCAGGCATTGCTCGAGCGTCTTCATGGTGTCGTCGGGCTTCCAGGCCCATTGATGGCAGATGGTCATGCAGGTTTCCCAGGGGCGCGAGTCCTGGTATTTGCCGACGCGTTGCTCGGGGGTGTCGAAGTCGCCGGGCGCGCCGGTGCGGTTGTTGATCACGATGTCCGGTTGCAGGGAGCGCACGTAATCCACGACGCCCTGGCCGCGCGTGCGGTCGAACTCCATGGGCACATCGAACCACAGGGTGCAGAGCGGGCCGTACTGGGTGATCAGTTCCTTGACCTGGGCGCGCAAGTATTGTTCGTAGCGATCCAGGTTATGCGTCTCGCGGCGGACTTTGCCGCCGGGGCTGGTGCGGGGGAAATCGGGATGATACCAGTCGCACGTGGAATAGTACGTGCCGAACGCCAGCTTGTTTTTCCGGGCAGCCTGCGCCAGTTCCTTGACGACGTCGCGGCCAAAGGGGGAGCGCATGATGTTGTGGTCGGTCTGCTTGGTATCGAACATGCAGAAGCCGTCATGGTGCTTGGTGGTGAACACCACGTATTTCATGCCGGCCTCGCGGGCGACCTGCATCCATTCGTCGGCATTGTAGTTGGTGGGGTTGAACTGCTTGTAGAGGTTGTCGTATTCCTCGATCGGCACCTGCGCGCCGCGCGACCAGCCAATCTCCGTGCCCTTGATGGCGACCGGCCCCCAATGGATGAACATGCCAAAGCGCCACGCCTGCCAGTTGGCAATCGCCTTCGCGGTCTCGATCGAAGTGGCTGGGGTAGCTGGGGTGGCTGGAGTGGCCAGCGTAACTGGTGGCACGGTGGCTGCACCCGGCTGCAAGCCGCGGCAGCCGGCGACCAGCAGGGCAAGGAGGAACGCCAGGGTTAAGAACATGGATTGCACCGACGGCCAGGAAGGCAGCACGGCGACTATTCGCTTATAGCATGATTTCATGAGTTCATTCAAACAGACCGACTAGGATTTGTCATTGAGGTTTTCCATATATTAATTATGGTTTTTGACATTGACACGATTCCATGAAATCGGGAAAATTATGCAAAGTCAGACCGTAAAAAAGCGACATAACGATCATCTTATACCATGAAAAACATCGGCATTATTGACCTGATCATCATTGTGCTCTACCTCGGCGGCATCGTCGGCGCGGGGGTGTGGGTGGGGTTAAGGAAACGCAAGGGGAGCGAGGCGGGCAGCTATTTCCTGGCGGGCAACACGCTGGGCTGGCCGTCCATCGGGCTGGCGCTGTTCGCCACCAATATCTCCTGCCTGCACCTGGTGAGTTTGGCGCAGGCGGGGTATGACTCGGGGCTGCTGATGGGCAACTTTGAATGGCTGGCCGCCTATACGCTGATTGTGTTGAGCCTGATCTTCGTGCCGTTCTACATGCGGGCCAAGATTTCGACGCTGCCGGACTTTCTGGAAAAGCGTTATTGCTCGCAATGCCGCGATTGGCTGGCGGGGGTGTCCATGGTGACGGCGATCATTTTCAACATCGCGTTTCCGCTCTCCACCGGCTGGCTGGTGTTGCACGGGGTGTTCGGGATTGATAAGTGGGTGTGCATCGTGACCCTGACCACGTTGACCGCGATCTACACCATTCTGGGCGGGCTTTCGGCGGTGGTGCTCACTGAGACGATTCAGGCGGTCATCCTCTTGCTCGGTTCGATCATCATCACCGGCCTGGCATACGTGAAAGTGGGCGGCTGGGATGGCATGGTCTCCCAACTGCAAACCGGCAATGATATGACCAAACTATCCATGCTGCGGTCTTCGGCGGTGGAGCCCAGCCTGCCTTGGTACGCGGTGCTGCTCGGCTATCCAGCCCTGAGCATTTGGTATTGGTGCGCCGATCAAACGATTGTGCAGCGCGTGCTGGGGGCGAAGGACGAGAACCACGCGCGCACCGGCCCGTTGTTCTGCGGGTTGATCAAAATCTTTCCCGTGTTCGTGTTCATCCTGCCCGGCCTGATGTTCCTGACAATGATTCAGGGCGGAAAACTGGATGGGTTGGTCCAACTGCGCGTGCGCAGCGAGGCGGTCGCCGATGCCGGCAAGGGTTCCGGTAAACAATATCAGCTCGAACTGAGCGGCGGATCGCTGGGCGGCCAGGTCCGCAAGATTACCTATGCGGAAGGGCAGCCGGCGCTGGATTTGACCAAGGAACTGGCCAATGGCGGCAAACCGATCACCCTGATGACCGGGTTGGAGGAAAAGAAATTGAACCTGCCCGCCAACGTCACGGTGATGACCTCCAAGGAAACCTACGGGCTGATGATCAAGAACCTGATGCCGGTGGGATTGTTCGGGGTGATGGCGGCGGCGCTGATGGCGGCGTTGATGGGCAACCTGGCCAGCGCCTCGAATTCGATTGCAACGTTGTTCAGCTATGACCTGTACCGGCGCTTCAGTCCGGCGACACCGGAGCATCGGCTGGTGTTGATCGGGCGGGTGGCGTCGCTGGCGGCGTTCCTGCTGGGGATCGGGCTGGTGCCGTTGCTGGATAATTACAAGAGCATCTTTGCCGGCATCAACGACATCATCGCCCATATCGCGCCGCCGATATCGTGCGTGTTTGCCGTGGGCGTTTTCTGGCCGCGCGCCTCCGCCTTTAGCGCCAAGTGGACCATGTGGGTGGGATCTCTGACCGGGGCGACGGTGTTTACGCTCAAGACGCTGCATGTGTGGAAGCCGGAAACCTTCGGGTTTATTCCGGCGTTCTTCTATGAAACGCCGTTCATGCTCATGGCGTTTTACCTGCTCTGCTTCTGCATTGGGCTGCAAATCACGCTGACTTTGCTGCGTCCGAAAGCGGCTGGGGAAGACCCGCAGAAACTGTATTGGGAACATCCGCTGGATTCCCTCAAATCGCCCGGCTGGCCTGGTTTAGCCAACTATAAATTTTTGGCGGCAATGGTGTTTGTGGCGATGACGGTGCTGTATTACATATTCAGATAAGCCTGGCTGTGCAGGTATCCGCAGCGGGACTTTAGTCGGCATTATCATGGCTGAAAAATCATCCTCCAACCACCGTAGCCAACGGCCCCCGGCTCAGGCGTCCTGTGTACTTAAAACGCCCTTGCCGCGTAGTCGTCGGAGTAATGGGGTTGGAAATTCAGAAATCCGAAATCCGAAATCCGAAATCTCTGGATCCCGTCTCCTTACCTCGACGGCTACGAAGAAATCCAAGGCCGTTTCAAGATGCCCCCACTCGATTCCCAGAGTGGCGTTGTTGGTGGAATCCGCGCGGGCTTATGGCCGGGGCTTGTTGCAGGGGATTGCCCATTATGTGCGCGATCATGCCCCGTGGTCCATGGATTACCAGGAACGCGAACTGAACGATCCGCCGCCGTCGTGGCTGGCGCGCTGGCAGGGGGATGGCATCATTGCGCGTGTGGAGACGCCGGCGATGGCGCAGGCCATCAAACGCTTGCGGGTGCCAGCGGTGGATTTGATCTATTGCCTGCCCGGGCTCGACATGCCCAGTGTGCGCACGGATGAACCGGCGGTGATCCGCATGGTGATGGAATATTGGCAGCAACGGGGTTTTCGCCAGGTGGCCTATTGCGGGTTCGACGGACTGTATTATTCCGAGTTGCGCAAGAAACTCTATCAGCAGGCGGCGGCCAAAGCTGGGATGACCTGCCACCTTTATCATGCGCCTCACCGTCTCGCGCACGCCTTGACCCGGCGCATGGAACAGGAAGGTATGGCGCAGGCCGCGCATCTGGGCCGGTGGTTGCGCAGCTTGCCCAAGCCCATCGCTTTGCTCGCTTGCAACGATGTTCGCGCGCAGCAGGTCTTGAGCGTCTGCCGCAGCGAAGGAATCAGCGTGCCGGATGAGATTGCGGTCCTGGGGATAGATAACGATGAAGTGCTGTGCGATCTGTGCGATCCGCCGCTATCGAGCGTGTTGCTGAATGCCCGGCAGATCGGCTATGAGGCTGCCCGGCTGCTGGAGGGCATGATGCGCCACCGGAAGCCCCCCGCCAAACCGATTTACCTAGGGCCAGTCAAAATCATCACCCGCCGCTCGACGGATGTGCTGGCGATTGACGACCCCCAGGTGGCCGCGATCCTCCGCCTGATTCGCGAGCGGGCGTGCGAGGGGTTGAAGGTCGAGGAACTGATCCGCTCCGTGCCGGTGTCACGCACGTTGCTGGAACGCCGTTTCACACGCCACGTTGGACGCTCCCTGAAACAGGAAATCTTGCGGGTGCAAATCGAGCGCGCCAAGACGCTGCTGCACGAAACGGACTTCAGCATCAGCGCGGTGGCGGAGCAATGCGGCTTCAAGTATGTGGAGTACTTCAACGGCCTCTTCCACGAACGCGTGGGGCAGACCCCGCGCCGCTACCGGCAACAGCGGCAGGCGGGTGCTTGAACGCAAAATCCGCAGCCCGAAAACCGAGTGCCGAAACATAGGCGGGAAGCCGCCAAAAAATCACCGAAAACACCTTGCAGTTATTTTTTAATCTGGCACGTTAATAGCACGCTTTGTTGGTGACAGGTCACAGACCAGCAGCCGGTGGTATTTTGTGCCCCGCGCGGCTGTGGTTATATGTTTGTTGATGGCTGAAACAGGCAGGGCCAAACAAATATGATACACGGTCCGGTAATGCCAGTCCCAAAGCTCAGTCTGCACGCACACTGAGCGGCTGGATGATTTTACCCGGACCATCCGAACAACCTTCCAAAATTAAAACGATTATGAATACAAAACACCAAACTATCTCTTTAAAAACCCTGGCTCTTCTTTGCCTGACAGGAATCCTGCTGGCGGGTGCTGCGCTGACGACGTTTGCCGCCCCCCGGAGTTGGGCGGGCAATGGCAGTACCCCTTCTTGGCTGGATCCCCTTAACTGGAATGAGGGTGCCTTGACCAGCGGTGACTTTCTGAGTTTTATCAGCCCAGTGACAAAGCCAGCCAATTCAAATGATGCCCCCGGACGTGTGGTGGGGTCTCTGACGTTTGGGCCGGGAACCAGCGGATATGGCTTGGGTGGGGCATCGTTATTCATCACCAACGGCATCAGCAATTCCAGTTCCAGTGCTTTGAACACAATTAGCAACTCGATCTCGTTTGCCACTCCGTCGGCGGTCGGTCTTGTCCAAGCCACCCAGACCGTATTGAACGCCGTTGCCAGCGGCAGCGGCGCGCTGGTGTTCAAAGGGTTTCTGACCAACAGCGCTCCGTCGGGTGCGGCGGCAGGCACCAACGTGCTGGTGTTTGGCGGCACGGGTGATTTCGGGGTGAGTAATGTTATCTCGGGGGTCGCGGGGTTGATCAAAACCGGCGCGGGCAACCTCACGTTGGGGGCGGCCAATACCTATGGCGGCAACACGGTTGCCGGTGCCATGGTGGATACGCTGCTCTTGGGCGGCACCATTCGCGCGGGGGCCAATAACGTGATTCCCAACGGCAATGGCAAGGGCAACCTGAATATCACCAATGCCACGTACGACCTGAACGGCACCACCCAGCAGTCGGTGGATGGTTTGAATGGCGATAGCACGGCGATCGTGAACAACTCTTCGACAGTGAGCAATTCGACTCTCTCCATTGGCAATGGCGGCAGTAACTCATTCTGGGGTGGTAACATAACAGATCCCAATTGGGCTTCGGGAGGCATTATCACCGTCAGCAATAATAACGGAGGCAGCACTTTCTTCACGGCTGCCAATGCCTACCACGGGATGACCCGGGTGCAAGGCGGCACGTTGATTCTCACCAATAATGGCACGGTGCTGAATAGCACTAATATTTATATCGCCAACGGTAGAACGCTTCGTATTGATAACAATAGTGTGGGCGGCAATCTGACTGATCGTATTAGCGATAATGCCCTGGTTATTCTGGATAACGGCGTTTTGGGTTTCTACCATAACGCGGCCGCTGGTGTAAATTACAGCGAGACGCTCGGCACCGTCATCTTCACAAATAATCAGAGCCGGATTGACTTGAATCAAGCGGCGGCCGGGCAAACCTGTACGCTGACCATTAACAATGTGGTTCGCTATGGTTCAGGATGGGGTTATTTCAGCGGCACTGGATTGGGATTGGACACGCGTTCCCGCATCATCTTCAACAATCCCGGTGCCCTGACCAACGTCGCCATGCAGTTGACACCGTCCGGTGTGCCCTTGGGTATCATTCCCTGGGCCTACAATGGCAGTGATGATTTGCAACGTTGGGTCAGCACCAACAACCTGAATTCACCAGCCATCCTGGTTGCCAACGACTACGCGCTGAATATTCCCGAAACGCAATGGGACATCACGAATAACGTCCGGCTCGGTTACGGTCAGACGTTGACCGGCAGCCGCACAGTGAGCAGTCTGAACCTGGGGGCGTCGGCGGTGGCACTGACGCGAGCTGGCGCATTACCTTTGGATTTGGGTGGAAGCAGTTTGCGCATCGCGTCTGGAGCACTGATGTTTGGTGGTGATTCTACGGGCATTTTCCAGATTACGAATGGCACGTTGACGGCTGGCATTTCGGCAGGAACACCGGCGGAACTGATGATCTATACCCGCAATACGGGCACGGCGTTGCCACTCAACGTCGGGTATTCGGCCCCCTACATCGGTTCTGAAATCGCGGCCAGTATCACGGATAATGGCGGTGGGGCGGTTACAGTGACTAAAGCGCTGGGGAACCCGCTCGTATTGAGCGGTAACAATACCTATTCTGGAGGCACAACGGTTGCGAACGGCGGTGGCACCTTGATTATCGGTAATGGCGGCACCACGGGTTCGGTCGGAACGGGTGATATTACCAACTATAGCGGTGAAATTTATCTGAACCGCTCGGATGACCTTCCCTTTACCAATGTGCTGCGCGGCACCGGCGGCAATTTCCGCAAGTTTAATGCCAACAACGTTATCATGACGGCGGACAGCGGTTCCTATGCAGGTACGGTTTATGCCTATCCCGGCCTCACGCCGGATACTGGCAGCCTGATTCTTGCCGGGGGCGGGCGCCTAACCAACGCCCCAATCACTGTACGGCGTAGCACGTTTGTCGTTTCCAACTCGGTCTCTGCGAATAACACGGATCGTTTGGGCGATGGCAAAGCTTTTACGCTGGAAGCTGGCACCTTTATTTACACCAATGACGGTGGTGGTGCCACCAACTACTCCGAGTCTGTGGGTGGTCTCACAGCCAACTACGGCTTCAATACGGTGGTGGCGGCTCCGCCTCAGGCAAATTACCGGTCCCGCCTCACCTTCTCTTCCTGGACCCGTAACAATAACTCTACCTTGAATATTGTAGCTCCGGGGCTGGGCACGAATGTTACCACGGGTAGTGCCACAAACTTGGTGGTGTTCACCACCGCACCGGGCCAGCAGTTCGGCACCTTCAACCCGGCGTCCGTGATTTGCGGTACGGAGTTTGCCAAATACACGACCAATATCAGCTTGGTGGTAACCTCCGTTGCGCCAGTGCTTGATACGGACTTCAATTCCATTGGCGACGCTGCGGGAGAGGCTAATTGGCGGGCCACCAACAATCTCAAACTGACCAGCAGCGCGGCGACCACTGCCTCTCGAACGGTCAACACCCTCAACCTGACCAATGGGCCCACCCTGACTCAGGCCCCAAACACCTACCTCACCGTCTCCAACGCGGGTATTCTGGCCAGCGGCGATGCCAATGCCACCATCACCGGTGGCATCCTGAACGGCGGAGTGGCAGAACTCATCTTCCATGTCATGATCTCCACAAATAATGGCAACACGTTGACGGTCAATTCAGTCATCACGAATTCGGCGTATGCCAATCTCGATTTAACTAAGAGCGGCCCGGGCACACTGGTTCTGGGCGGGGCCAATGTTTACAGCGGCCTGACCCGTATCGGCGGCGGTGTGCTCAGTGTAAGTCAGATTGGCGATGCGGGTTCGTCCAGTGGCCTTGGAACCAACATTGCCAGCGGCACCTATCTCCGTGGTGGCACGCTCCGATACACCGGTTCCGGTCTCGCGACTACCGCCCGGCCTTTCGATGTGCAAGGCAGTGGCGGTACCATTGAAATTAACGATCCGAACGGAAACCTTACCATTAATGCGGCGGTGGCTGGCAATAGCGGTGGAAATTATGCCGATTTGACCAAAGCCGGTCCGGGCACGCTCACTTTGGGAGGCACCACGGATAACAACAGTCTTCACGCCATCGTTCAGGCGGGTACGTTGGTGCTCAACAAGACTGTGAGCGGGAAGGCTTTAGCTGGCGTTTCCTACGTGGCGCCCGGCGCGACCATCAAGTATGGCAACACCACGTACGGCGACCAGATTCTTGACAGTAAAAACTGGGGCGTTTTGAATATGAACGGCACCCTTGACCTTGCTGGTGCGAGTGATGCCATTGTATGGATGACGGGCAGCGGTAATATTACGAACAGCGCCAGCACACCCTCGTTCCTGACCAATGGCGTGGGCGTGGCTTCCGTCAATACGCTCAACATCACGGATGGGGCGAACAGCGGCGGTGGCACGATCACCCTGGTCAAGAGCGGCGCCAACATTTTGGCGTTGAGCGGCAACAACACCTACAGTGGCAAAACGCTGGTACAAAACGGCACCCTTGCGATTGACGATGACAGTAGGCTAGGTGCAGTGCCGACAACGTATGTGGCCGATCAGCTAACCTTGGGTTATATCGGAACCTCGGGTGGATTTGGAACACTGCTAGCCGCACGTGGCAATTTCAGCATTGCTGCCAATCGCGGCATCACCCTCGCAACCAATGGTACCTTGGAGGCTGCTTATGGTGCCACCATGACCATCAACAGCATCATTACCGGAACCAACAATCTGACCAAGACCGGGCCCGGCACTGTTGTTTTGGCCAATTCCGGCAACAACTGGACCAACGGTCTGACCATCAGCGGCGGCACACTCAAAATGGGCGCTTCGGGGGTAATTCCTTACGGCTTCGGCATTGCTAACGTGACGGTCAACGGCGGATCCATGGGGATCGGTACCGCGAGCATTCAGAATTTTGGTACGCTGGATTTGAATGGGTTCGACACCAGTGTCAACGGCTTGACGGTGAACGTGACCACCCCCGGAGTAGGTGGCGTGGTGTTGAATAACGCGGCCAATACGACTAATACGCTATCCGTTGGTTATGCGGACGTGTCCACCACTCTCAACGGTGGTCTCATGGATAATAACAATAGCCTCGGCGGGGTGTTGGCCCTCAAGAAAGTCGGGACCAATATCACGATTCTGGGTAACTACACCAACACCTATTCTGGCGGTACCATTCTTGCGAGCGGCAACCTCAGCATTAATAATGACGCCAATCTTGGTGCCGTGCCGGCCACGCCGACCACCAATATCACGTTCATGGGCGGTACCCTAAGAAATGCGGCTAGTACCACATTCCCTGTAGTGCATGCCAACCGCATCGTCAATCTCACCACAAGCGGTGGGTTCCTGTCCTCTGGCTTTAATACCAGTCCCTTGGTCATCAATGGCAAAATCACGGGACCGGGTTTTCTCGGGATCGCCTATGAGAGTTCGACGAATGTGATTGCCAATCCGCTCAACGACTATACGGGTAACACCATTGTGGGCACGAACGGGTACACCCATTTTTACAATAACGTGGCTCGCTTGCGACTGGGGGCGTCCGAGGTCATTCCCAACGGCCCCGGCAAAGGCAACCTGCTCATTACCAATACCAGTTTTGTGGACCTGGGTGGGTTTACCGAAACCGTCAATGGGCTCAGCGGCTTTGGGACTGCCGTGGCGGGTAGTGTGGATAACACCTCGGGTAATGGCAACCTCATCGTTGGCGATGCGGACACGACCTCGGTGTTCGATGGCGTGCTCAAGAATACCTTTGGCACGCTCAGCCTGACCAAGATTGGCGCAGGCAAGCTGACCCTGACCAGCACGAACTCCTATGCTGGCGGTACGACCAATGCAGGTGGTATCCTGAATATTAACGCGGATACTGCGCTTGGGACGGCAGCGCCGCTGGTCTTCTCGGGCAATAGCGCGCTCCAGGAAGCAGCCAATCTCACCCTTTCGGGCAGTCGCTCCATCACGATCAACAGCGGCGTGACTGCCACGAATGATGACCAGGGATTCAACGTCGCCATCAACGGACCCATCAGCGGAGCGGGTAGCCTTACCAAAGTTGGTTCGGGGACACTCAGCCTGTACGGTGCCAACACCTATTCGGGTAGCACTGTGGTTGCGGATGGCACCTTGCTGATTACGAGTTCGCACCAAGGTGGCGGGGCCGTTGCCGTCAACGACGGTAAAGTTTTAACGATCAGTTTCTCTGGTCCAGAGCAGACCGTTCCCATGACTTCGCTGACGTTGGGGACCGCAAGCGGTGCGGCGCTGAACTTCACCGGTTGGGCGGCTGATCCAGCCACGGCCTCGGTCTGGGCGACCAATCTGGTCGTCAACGGTACGGTCACGATTAATCTCAGCGGCCAGTTTGTGGCCGGTGCCGCCATTCCGCTCATCCGGTACACGGGCGCCATTGGCGGCAGTGGGTTTGCCGGTCTGCAACTGGGCAATCTACCACGCGGGGTTACAGCCACGTTACAGGATAATCCGGGTGAGGTATCGCTGCTCATCACCGATGCCTCGGGTATTTCCTGGACGGGTGCGCTCAGTCCGATTTGGGATGTTGCCAACACTGCGAACTGGCTGTTCTCTGGCAGTGGTACCATGTATCAGGAGCCTCCGGGCGACGCAGTAACCTTCGGTAATGGGGCGATCGCCTACACGGTGATACTGAGCAATAATGTGGCGCCTTTGCAGATTCAGTTCACCAATACCGACTCCCCCTACACTCTCACCGGCACAGGAATGGTGACGGGCGCGGGGTTGATCATTCAAAATTCTCCGTTCACCAATACCCTCAGCACCACCAATACCTTTACGGGCGGTACGCTGATCAAGGATGGTGTGCTCAAGATGGGTATTTCCAATGCGCTGGGTGCTCCTTCCGGGCCGTATCTGGCCTCCATCAGTTCCGGTGCCGCATTGGACTTGAACGGTAATTTTATGGAAAGTGTGACGACCAAGGCCGTGTTGATCAATGGCCGCCGGGGCACCGATGGCGCAATTGTAAACAGTGGTGCCGCGTTGACGTCACATGGCGTGGGGAGTGTCACGCTGGGCAGCGATGCCGCACTGGGATCTGTCAATAATTATGACGTGGTCGGCCGCTTGGATGGCGCCGGGCATCACTTGGATAAGATTGGCGGTAACAGGATTGGCATTCGCACCGGGCCGGTGGTTAACCTGAATGGCATCACCGTCAGCAATGGAACTTTGGAAGTATTCGTTGATTTGGGCGGCGCACCCGTCGAAGTGCAGACCAACGCCTCATTATACTTGAATGGCGTAGTGGGTGGCGTGGTGTCCAATTCCACACTTACGATGCATTCCGGTACCTTCTCGGTCTCTGGAACCGCCAGCGGTTGGTCCGGCCCGGTCATCCTGCAGGATGGCACAAATGCCTTTAATCCCACCATTGGCAACTTAAGTCTCTTCGGCCCCATCAGCGGCACTTCACCGTTGACAAAAAATGGCGGGAATAGTCTGTTACTTTACAATGGCGCGAACAGTTGGAGCGGCCCCACCACCAACAGTTCAGGGGTGCTCTATGCCTACGCTAGTGGCGCATTGCCGGTGGATGTGGTCAACAACGCCATTGTGGCCTTTGTGCCCAGCAACGGCGCTACCATCGTTTACGGGAAGACGCTGACCGGTTTCGGCAATCTTGCCACGGCCTCCAGCGCCCTGGGTACCACCATCTTTACCGGTACGAACCTGTGTAGTGGCGGGTTGCAGGTCAATGGCGGCACCATGATCATCACCAATGGCGGATATACCACCAACGCGCTCATTGTGGGTTACACGAATACGGTCGGCAGCACACTGATCATCGGGGCAGGCGGCACAGTCAGCGCCACCAACTTGATTGTGGGGTTGGATACCACCAACGTCACCCGCCTCACCGCGTTGGCAGGCAGTACCTTCACGGTCGGTAAAGGTGCCAACAGCCTGTTCCGCGTGGGCGGACGCACCGGCCCCAATGTGAACAACTGTTCAGCCTTTGTGAACCTTGCCGCGATGTCCAATTTCACAGCTAATGTCGGGCAGTTCATGGTGGGCACCGATAACAGTTCGGGTGGCACGGGTAATTACGATGGGACGGTATTTCTGGCGACCAACAATACCATCACGGCGGCCAACTACGTTTATCTGGGCTTCAGCACCGTGGTTGGTGGCTCTCCGCTTACCAATACGATGGTTTTCGGCAGCGGCACCAACCTGCTCATTACCCCGCTGGCGATCGTAGCACATTACAAGACCAGTGGCTATATGTACATGAATAGCGGCGGGAATTTGACGCTCAGCAACACTGTGGCTCCCTACAAGACAGCGTTGCTCATCGCCACCAATAATGGCACAGGCAATACGACCACTGGTTTGGTAGATATGGCCAGCGGAACAATCAGCGCTCGCCTGAACAGCTTGGCCATCGGAAAAAAGGTGAACGGCGGCGGAACGGGAAATACGCGTGGCACCTTGAATGTTGGCACCAATGCCGCCAACGATATCCAAGTGGATAATGTGGAACTCGGTTACTTGGACAATGCCACCAATGCCAACATGCTGGGCATCGGCACCCTGAACTTCGGTGGCGGCGTTATGGCTATCAGTTCCAATCTCACCATGGCGACACTGATTGCCTACCCGGCAGTGGTCACCAATGGTTATTCCGCTGGTAACCTCAACCTCACAGGGGGAACGGTGACGCTTGGTGGCGATGTCGTGGTTGGGGTGGGATATAGTTCACTGATTCTTGATGGTGCCACGTTGGATCTGCGTCCGGAAGGGCGTCCGACCAACGGGCTCATTGGAACCGCTCTCTCGCCTCTCAGCACGAATCGTTTTCTGAGCGGGACGCTGCGGAATATAGGCGAGCTTAACGGCGGCACTCCGCTGGTGAAGACGGGCACCGGTACCTTGATCTTGGATGGCACCAACACTTATACCGGTCTGACCTTGGTCAGCAACGGCACGTTGCTGGTTCACGGCATCATTAACACCAATGCGCTGGTGACCTACGCGGGGGCCACCCTTGGCGGTAACGGCGTCATCCACGGTCCGGTGACCATCCAAAATGGCGCCACCCTCAGCCCGGGGGCCTCCATTGGCATCCTGACGGTCAGCAACTCCCTGACCATTGCCAATGGCGCGGTGACGGTCATGGAAATCAACAAGACCGGCAACGTCCTGACCAATGACCTGGCGCGGGCCGCCACCATCACTTATGGCGGCACGTTGAATCTGGCACTCAGCGGTTCGGCCTTGCAATCCGGGGATGCCATCAAACTCTTTGACGCCTCCTCGGCCTATGTGGGCGCATTCACCAATATCACCCCGGCTACCCCGGGGACCGGCTTGGTGTGGAACACCAACCAGTTGGCGGTCAATGGCACGCTGATGGTGCAAGGCATCCCGGTCATCACCCAAGACCCGGTCAGCCAGACCAGCGGCACGCATCTGACGGCGATCTTTACTGCCGGGGCACAGGGCTATCCGGCGCCGGATTACCGGTGGTACTTCGATACCAATACGCAGGTGGCGGGTGCTACCAGCCTGACCCTGACACTCAACAACCTGCAACTGAGCCAGGCAGGGTACTACCAGTTGGTGGCCAGCAACCTATATGGTTCCGCCACGAGCGCGCCGGCCCAGTTAGTGATTACCAATACCGTCACGGGGCCCAGCGTTTTAGTGATTACGCCTTCACCCACCAACTACGTTGAAGTGGGTTATCCAGTGGGCTTCCTGGCCACTGTGTCGGGGACCACGCCAGACATCCGTTGGTACTTGAATTCAAACTTCAATACCATGGTGTTCATGGGGGCGGCCTATACCAACCCGGTGGCCCAGTGCGTGAACAACGGGGAGTACTACAGTGTTACCGCCAGCAATGAACTGGGTGTGATCACCAGTGACGCCCCGGTTTATGTGGCAGTGACGGACACCAATCGTCCGGCATTTGTGACGGATCTGGTTCAAACCACCAACACCACCGGCGCGGGTTCAAACTTCACACTCTCGGTGACCATGGCGGCGAGCTGTCATGCCCCAGTGTACACGTGGTACTACAATACCAATACCGTGGTGACCAATGGCCTTTTTGACGTGCCGAATAATATCAATGCCTCACTGACCTTAACCAACCTGCAAGTGAGCGATTCGGGCAAATACATCGTGACGGTCACGAATAGTAACGGGGCCACCAATAGTATGGAAGTGACCCTGGTGGTAACCAACCACTCCAGTGTGGCGCTTGGCTTGCTGATCACCCCGTCGCCGACCAACACGGTAGATGCGGGCAACACGGCGGGATTCACCGCCACAGTGACGGGTGGCACATCGCCGATTGACTTCTACTGGTACAAGCTGCCGAGCCTGACCGTGCCGGTGGGCACCGGCAACAACTTCACCAGCGCGGTGGTGACGTGCCTAAGCGAAGGGGATGCGTATCAGGTGGTGGCCAGCAATATCGTCGGCCTGGTGACCAGCGCGGTGGCCTATGTGGAAGTGCGGGACCTCAACGTCCCGGCGTTCACTCCGGCGATCGTGACCACCAATGTGACGCTGTTGCAAGGGACGAACTTCAGCGTCGCGGTGGGTGTGGCGGCCTCCTGCAATCTGGCGACCTACCGCTGGTACGTGAATGCGACGAACCTGTTGGCGAGCCAAACCACGCCGACGCTGAGCCTGGCGAGCCTGAAGCTCAATGATGCGGGTATCTATACGCTGATTGTGTCGAATAACAACGGGTTATCCCAAATTGGGACCGCGGCGGTGGTGACGGTAACATACGTGGTGGAGAACCCGATGGTGTTGACGCTGGGGACAACGTTCCAAACGACGGTGACGGCGGAGCTGAACCGGGCGTACTGGCTGGAAGCCCGGGACAGCCTGACGGAAGGAACGTGGCACCTCATCATCGGGGTGACGAACGTGACGGGACCGCAGGTATTGCAAGACGTGCAGGCGACGAATGGCTTTAGATTCTACCGGATCGGCAGCGCGCCTGCGCCATAACGACAAATTTACGCGTACAGGGACGCGGAAGGCACTCCAACCCAAAGCCGGGCTCAATGCCCGGCTTTTTTTATTGTAACACCGCCCGGATTTGGTCCATCTGCGTCAGCGACACATACTCGATCTGCTAGCAGCCTGTCGGACTTAGAAAAGCAGTTTTTTTAAGAAGCCCGGACATAATGTGGGATAGGAGCCTGTATCACGGAAACGTTAGGTCGCCATGTGCCGGATTTGACCATCCACACCATCCGTCACAGCGCGTCCCAATCGAACGGAACTTGTTTTTCTTTCGTTGGAGGCTTTTCGCCCTTTTAGCCACCGCTGGCCAGTTTTAAGCCCGCGCCCATCAAATGCAGCCGCTTGAGGTTGTAGGCTCAGAACACCGCATCTGCGCCGAATAATTTGATACCATTGGGGATTGGCGGGT
>JBAXGN010000050.1 GCA_037139415.1 Verrucomicrobiota bacterium
TTATTCAAAAACCTGCAAAAAATCCGCATTGTTAAGTCCGACAGGCTGCTAGGAACCAAAAAATGGGAACAATGATAACCATTCCAGTTTATGCCCCGACCGAATAGCCAAGTGTTGACCAACGTCACCGATGCCTTGGGACGCTAGAATGCTTGGGTGTACGGCCCCACCGGCTATGATTATTCATTCCGAAAGCCACAACTGGCCCGCAGAAAAAGCAAAGAGTCCATTCATAGACTGGTTCGTTTTCGTCTTTAGCCAGGCTTGCTCAGGTTACACCTTCTGATTCCCAGATTCTCTCCTGGCTTTCAGCTTTCGCGTTTTTAGCATGTTTCGCGGTTTAAATTCCTCGCCCGCTTTAACTTCTGCCGCCAAGCCCCTGTCTTCTTCTGGTCATTCTAACTCCAAACTCCCAGTTCCTATCTTCTTCAGTCAAATTTTTCTGCCGGTTTCATCTTTCTGCTAGATTCCATCCCCATTTTACCGGCCTTTCCCCCTAAAAATATTTTTCAAACTTTTTTGAGGGTAGGACCGTATTTGTCCTACCCCCCTTGCTACGCTGTTTCGCGAAAGATGAACATTATGAACACAAAATACGAATTAACGACCATGAATAACAACCCTTGGACCCGGCAGGAAAAGTTCCTGCTCTTCGTCAATCAGGGCGCGATTGCCCGCGACCTCACCCAAGGCACCCGCGACAGCTACCGTATCGCACAACTCGCCCGTGCCGTCCCCGCCGCCGAAATCCCGGAGGACCCGGCCTCCGCCGCCTTCGACTTCCTCGCCTACCTCGACCGCCGCACCCGCGCCAAGCGCTGGATGATCAGTGTCCCTGAATAACCTGCTCTTCCTCGATGCAAACCATCAAAATGGGGCGGTTGAAAATGGAATCCCTTTGGCAACCGTCCCATTTTGCATTTTTGTGCCTGAACATATTTCACTCCGCATTCCGCAATCCGAAATCGAGGGTTCCGCATTTGAATTATTCTCCTCCGGGAGGAAACCACCTTCCCGAAAACCCTGCTACCCTGCCTCGCATGAATGACAAACATATTGTCCGCCAGCCAGTCTCGCGATCACGCGCGAATCGCACTCCTTTTCCCATTCGTCCTATCGGTCCCATCGGCACTTCGGATTTGCCCCTTATTCTCGGGCATTCCCTTCTCACTCTTCCCGCCCTTCACACGTTTTCACTATGGTTCCATTTTCATGCCATCCAAAATCAAAACCTCGTACTAGTTTCATCCTAGTTTTGTAAACGCTGAATCTGCCCGCATTTTGCTATTAGTGATTCTGCCGTGCGGCGCCTATGCGTTTCATCGGTTGTGTCCGAGCCCACTCTCGAGTCCGTTTTAGAAGACCGCTTCCGTGAGGTCTTCAGATTGGAGAAGGCGCAGATACTGGTTCACCAATTTACCCATAGTGCGGGACACGCCCTTTTATTCCACTTTAATATTGCTGACCATGTACACCCCTTCTTTTTCCGGGATATCGCTGGCGAGCCGGAGGGGGCGGCGCTGCGCGGCAGGATCAGCCAGGGTCACCCCCAGCCGATAGGTCCCCGGTTTCAAGTTGGCCGGCAGGGCGAGCACGGCGTCCGCTGGTTGTTCTCCCGGCAGCCAGTTGGCGGGCAGGGATTGGGAGTCACGGGTTAACACCGTCTGCCCGGCTGCGTCCAGCAGCAGGACGCGCAGCACATACGGATAATATAATTTGCCGACCCCCACGTTGGCCCACTTCATCCGCACGTTGAGTGTCGCGCCGGGTTTGATGGCGGCCTCGTGGGTCAACTCGCGCAGTACAAACCGGTAACCTGCCAGGCGGGCGAGCTTTTGCAGTTGCGGCATGGCTTCCGGCGGCACGCGTCCGACGTTGTCGTTGATGTACGTGACGTGATGGGTGAGCATGAATTGCACGGCGGCGTCAAAGGACCATTGGCGGCTTTTCAGGTAATCGTAATCACCGAACCACTCGAACACCACCGGCGCTTTCTTCCAAGTGTCGGCCATGCCATCCACGGCGGCGTATTTCTTCGAGCCGATCCAGTTCTGCTCATGCCAGGGCGAGCCAACGCCATCGCGACGGAATCCGGTGCCGTGCGCCAGGGCGTATTTCAGCACCGCAGCGTCGTCGGACATGAACACTAGCGGGGTTTTGCGGAAGGCTTTCAGATACATATCCACGATTTGTGTGCGCACCTCGACGGGTGCGGGATGCTTGGTATGCCACTCGCCCCAGACACCATAGGAGCCAATATCGAGAAACTCGATGCCGGGATGGCCATCATAGCGTTTGCCCAAGGCGGCGATGAACGCCCCGTGTTCCCGGAGATAGATGGGGTCGGCATAATCCGGTTCAATGCGCGGAATCGGTGTGCCACCACTGGTGGGATCAGCACCACCCACGTTGTACTCGAATCCTTTGGCGCCTGCATCGAACATCCACTTGGGCGAGGTATAATAGCCCTTGCTGTGCGCGCTGCACGTCATGACCCGCAGGGAAACCGTCGCGTCGCGCGGCTTCCACGCGGCGATGACATCATCAATCAAGGCCCAGTTGTATTTGCCTTGTTCCGGTTCGGCATCCGCCCAACCGAAACGCACATACACCACCGAACAGGGGAAGCGCGGTTCCTTGGTGGGCTTGCGATTCTGATTCATCCAACCCTGGCCGGGATTGGCGAACAGCGCATCGGTTTCGCGGAATCGCACCTGGCGCACATTCTCCGCCGCCCGCAGACCATCGCCCGCCAAGGCAGCCGCTAGCAGCAGCCATACCGAGGCATTACCTGATAATATCATTTGTCGCATAGCGATGGACAATAAACGTTCTTCCCGGCCCGGCAAGCCAGAAGCGCAAGCCCAAATCCACGCCTTAGCGGACCGCGAAACACTTCCTCCATTCCGCAGGTTCTTCGCTGTTTTCGGTGGAATACGCAGTGGAATCCCGAATTCCGAATTCCGAGATCCGAAAATACGCCACCTCCATGAGGAGAGCCACCGACGCCTGTGGCCGTCACCGGGCTGGAAAGGCAGCTTGCCGAGTTTCTCCGCAAAAGGCGGGGCGAGTTGACGTTTCAGCAATGGTCACGCAAACTGGGGCTGCCAACCTCCACCTTGTTCCTCCACCTTGTTCCGACTGGAAAACCAGGAACCGAGCATTACCCTCCGCCGGCTGCAACAAGTCATGAGCCGCCTGAATTGCTCATTGCAGGACATTTTTGTGGGCAAGTAGGGATTGCACTCCGTCCGGCCATGCCTGCCGAAAAAACGGTTTCCCCTCTATTTATCCGGTGATGGCGGCGTGTCCGTGCCCGGAGCATCCAGATCGGGAAGCACCAGTTTCCTGATGGTTTGCAGCGGATGCAGCAGCGGCCCAAGGTAGAGCGCCTCGGTCTTGGGATCGTTCAGCGAGCCGGTCACTTTGTACACGAAGATTTTGGAAAACGGCTTGATGACCAGGTTGAGCAGCGCGCCGACCACATTGGCGTCCTTGAGCCACTCCGCCTCCACCCGCGCATTGACGCGGCCTTCAAAATCCACCGTGCCGCGATAGCGCATGCGGAACGGGTTGGCGGAAATTTGCAAGTCGCGCGAGGTGACCACGCTGTTGGTGATGGTAAAGCTGGCGGTGGCGGCGGTGGCGCGGGAGTTGCCCAGGCCGGACGTCAAGCCGTTCATGATTTGGGAGAACACGCCGAAAATGGGCATGTCCCACAGGAGGCCGTTACGGAGGGTGGCCTGGCCAAAGCCCTGCCAGCTCTGCCAGTCCGCGGCATTGGCATGCGTGACGTTGAGTTCGGCAGAGAGCACGCCATCAAGCTTGTTGCTGGCCTGGTTCACATCGGCCATGAAGGCGTTGAACTGCACTTCCTGCAAGGTCGCCTGCAACGCGTAGTCCGTGCCTTTGGCCGCCAAGTCAAATTGCAAGTTACCCTCCAGCCGGCCGCCGTAGAAATCCGCGACCAGGTTGGTGATGAGCAGTTTATCCCCCAGCCACCAGACGGTGCCGGCAACCTGGCTGGGATTGAAGCGCCACCAGTGGAACGGGCCGCCGGAGACGGTGAACTTGACGTCGGCAACCCCTTTGTCATTCAGGGGAATCACGCCTTCCACGAGGGCGCGGGGCGGATGTTTGAATTGATAGGCCTCAATCACCTCGAAGGTCTGCGGACCAATGCATTTGGTGACCGCCGCCGGTTCCATGCTACCGTGCGCGTTCGTCAGGTGCAGCATCAGCGTGTTGAAATCCACCATCACCAGATCCGCATCGGCGCGCTCGCCCGGACGCTCGGCCAGGGGGTTGATGAAGGACAGGATTTTATCCCGGTATTGGACGCGTGATTCCAAGCGGCTGATGGGCACGCCGCGCATCACGAAATTGGTGGCGCGCACGGTGCCCGTGCCGGTGAGGTCAAAATCCGGCTGCCAGCGTCCGGTTACGTCCGCATCCACCAGCGGATGGCCGTTCCATTGAAACCAGTCGAACACCTGGGTGATATTGGTGTTCAAAACGGGCGCGATAATTCTCGGGTCCAGCGCGCTTTTCACTTGGGCGTGAAAGGTCTTGCGGTTCAGATCGCTTTCCCCGGATATCCACATCTCGTCATCCGCACTGCGCGCATAAAACGCCGGGACCCGCCACACCCCGTTGGTGAAGGTGGCCCGGGTGCGCGCCTCGGACAGCATGATCCCGCCATACACCACCCCGGCGGCGCGCGCATCCCCAGCGAGCGACAGCGTGGGCCACACTGCGGCCGCCCAATTGGTTTCCGGCCAATCCCATGGCGGCAGCACGGCCCGCGCCTGGAGGTTCAGCACGGGCGGCTTGCTCCAGGTGATCTGCTCCAGGAACTGCCGGATCGCCGGCTCCATCACCGGGCTTAATTTGCGCGCATCAAAATCGGATCGGGCACCGATCCGCACCTCGCGCGTGGCGACGTCCAGCCGTCCGGTCACCGTCAGCGCGCCGCCATTCAGTTGCGCCTGCCAGCGATCCAACGCCAGCACCGGGCCGCGCCAATTGCCCTCCATCTGCACGCGGTCCAACGCCAACTTAAAAGCCTCCACCCCTTGCAGGTCCAGCGTCCAATGCGCCGGCCAGCCTTCCAGTTTTTCCCAAGCACCCCAACTGGCGTCCGCGTGCTTCACCAGGTTGGTGCCCAAGCGGGAAAGGTCCATTTGCACCGCGGCGGTTTTGGCCTGGCCCCAAGGGGTTTGCAGCCGGCTCACCGAGGCTTTCATGGCCATGGTTTCCGGGCATTGATCCAACGCGGCGAGCAGACATTGTAGCTGATAGCGCCCGTCGGCAACGGAGCCGAATTTAGGAAATAGCGCGGCCCCGGCCTCAACTTCCGCCTCCAGGTTTATCCGCGCGGCCGGTGGCGGAGCAGGCGTCATCCGGGCGATGATTTTGGCGCGCTCAAGGCTGGCCCAGGCGCTGTACAATTTCTGCGCTTCAATCACCAGGTTGGTGGCGGTGGATTGCAGGTCCGCCTCGACGCTCACCCGCTCACCCCGACACCATTTGGTATCCAGCGCATCGCAAGTGACATGCAGCGAACGGCAGACGGGCGCGTCGCCGAACCGGAATAGCCCGGCCTCCGCGCGCAATTGGACTTGCCGTGCCCGGCCCCAGACGGTATCGGCCAGTCCAGCGCTCAGGCGCAGGGACAATTCGGTTTGCGCCGAATTGGTGGCCGACTGCAAACTGACAGCCAAGGTGGCATCGCTCAGGCGGCCATACGGCGTTTGCGCGTCGCGCGCGATGAGGTTGACGCTGCCTTGCAGGTTGGACCAGGCGTTGGCGTCAGCCTTGAATTGGAGGGTGATCTGGGGCGGCGCCTGAAATTGCCAGTTGGTCAGCGTGTGCGCAAATTTGAGCAGTAATGCATCCGGCTGGAGCGCCGGGGGCCGGGCGGCACCGTTGGTCGCCGGCGAGGCGCGCAGCCGGGAGGCATGGTCCAGGCGACCGGTAACAGTGATGTCCACGCCGTGGAACCGCCCTTTCAGAAAACTCAGGTCCCAGCGGTCATCCTTGCCCAGCCAGAGGCTGGCGCTCAGGTTGGTGATGGCCAGCGGGTGGCTGGGTTGCGGGCCGGCGAAATGCCAGTTCAGGCAGCCGCCACGAAACTGTAATTTTTCCACTTCCAAACGGCCGTGCAGCAGCGCCTCCGCATTCAGGCCCACCACCAATTCATCCAGCGTCATCTGGGGGCCGTTCACCCGCTGCGCGTGGCGAAACGCGACGTTTTCCGCCACCACCCCGCGATCCCAGCGGAAGCGGATTTTCTGATATTCCACTTCCATCCCGTGCGTGCGTAATTGCTCCAGGATGCGGTTCTTGAGAAAATCGGGCAGCCCAGCCTGGCTGATGTAGAGCAGGAACCCGGCGAGTCCCAGCACCAGCAGCAGGAACGCGATGCGAAAAAATCGGAAGATGCGTCGCGCGCTGGTCCAGATTCGCCGGCCAAGGGTGTCGGGCATAGCGGGACCTTATTTCTCCGGCCCAGCCGGCCGTTTAAGGGGCAAATCCCGTTGGATCATCTGGAACAACTGCCAGGGGAACTGGAATATCCATGGCTGGCCTTCCAGTTGCACTGTGGCCAGCGGTATCTGGCTGCGTAGCGAGGGGCCAAACTCCACCGCCAGGGTTTGCGTTCGGTCGCCGTCACGCAGCTCCAACTCCAGGCGATAACTGTGGTTGGTAAATCCCAGATTGGTCCTGGCCTCCTCACCCCGCCCAAACCACGCCCCGGCAGTCAACTCACCCAGCCGGTACACGATTTCTTCCACCGCATATTCATTGACCAGCCCTTCGGAGCCGGGTGCCAGCAGCCATTCATTGGTGCCCCGGTGCAGGAGTTGCATGGTCCGTCCGCCCTGGCTCACGGTGAACCGCGTCACATTGGTGGCGGAAAAATTCCATACGCGGCGGTCGCGCAGTTGCCATGCGTATTGGGGAACCTTGAGAAAATCTTCTTCGCGCACCGCGTACACTGAGGATTCATCGGGGCGCCGCGCAAAAAAACGCCCGGCGGCGTTGGTGCCAAAATCTGCCTGTGCCAGGACGCTGTTGGTGACAGCGGTGCCATTGGTATTGCCAGCCTTGAAAAAGACTTGTGCCATCGGTTTTTCCAGACCGTAGCCGGCAAAATCCGTCACCACATCCTTCTCGAACTCGGCCACCTCGAACGAATAGAGGTCGGCGATCAATTCCCGCACCAAAGAGTTGTCGGCGGGCAAATCGAGCGGTTCCACCAACCGCCATTGGTTGGTGCCGGTTTTGCGAATCACGATGTTCTCTTGCTGGCGGACTTCAATTTGCGTGACGGCCCCCGGAGGAAACGCGAGCAAATGCCGGTCACGCAAAGTAACAAACGGCACCTGCAACTGCTCCGCCAAGTCATGCGGTACCAACACCACATTGGTGTGGGACATGCGCCGCGCGTACACCAGGTCGGGATTGTTTGTGACACCCGCGCCGAATTGCACCACCAGCAGATCGTTGGTGCCCGCCCCCAACACCAGTTCGAACTTGGGCGGCTGCAAACCGTACGGTTCCAGTTCGACACCCGGATTGTCCGTGACAAAACGGCTCACCCGCGCCTGCAAACACTTTAACAAAGCGCTTTCCACCTTGACGCGATCCGCCCGCGCCTGCATGGGCTTGCTCAGGCGCCAGAGCCGGTTCGTGGTATTAAATTGAAGCGCATAACCCACCCCTTTGGTGGTGGAACGCACCTCAAAGCGATCAAAGGCCGTGCCCCCCGGCAAGCTCAACAGCGCCGTGCTGCGCCAGGCGTCGGCGTTCTCCGGGATCAGGCTCAGCAGGGAGGCATCCATGGTATAAACATCCTCCACGCCCACCACGCGCACATACACCTGACCACCCACCGGGGTAAGCGCGCCGACCTGCACTTCAGTGCGCGTGTCGCCCTGCTGCGCCACAATCAACGCCGCCGGGTCTGCCAGCCCGAAATCGGCCAGAGTTTTGGCGTGGATCGGGTTCTGCCGCTCCATGCGCGCCAGTGCCTGCAATAAATTATCCACCATCACTGGCTGCGCGGGATAATTGACCGGCGCCGCCAACCGCCAACTCTCCCCCTCGCGCTGCAACCTCACAAACTGCGTGCCGCGCCGCACCTGTAACGCGCCGACCGCCTGGGGACGGAATTGGGGTAACAAGAGGGTGGGTCCCAGCGGGCCGGCGGCGCGATCCCAGTGCCGTTCAAAGAAAAATATGAAGGTGAACAGCCCCACCGCCAGCAAAAACCAGAACCATGTGCCTTTTGTGTTCAACGTATAAAATCCAATGGTTTAATTTCTTCGCCGCAGCCAGACCAGCAGGCCCAGGAATAATACCCCGCCCGGCAGGCCGCCGAGCAGAATCCAGCGGACGGCGGTCAATTGTGCGCGGGTCATGTTCAATTTGTACTCGTTGACCGGACGCGGCGAGAGGCCCGCCAGCCATTGCGGACGATCCACCAGCCAGTTGATCGCCTGCACGGCAAAATCGCGGTTCGCAGCCGACTCGATCAACTGGTTGGCCAGGAAAAAGGAATCCCCCGCCACGACCATCCGGGTCGTCCCCCGGCCAACGCCCCGCACGCTTTTTTCACTCGCCACCATCAGCGGGAACACACCGCGACGATCCCGCGCCGGATTCAGTTCCGGCATCCCGTTGCGGATGGTGGTGACCATCACGCCTTCGCTGGTGGTATGCAGAATTTCATCCACCTTCAGCCCTTCGATCGCGCGGCCGGATTTGATGGAGGCGACCGACCGCGGCAGGATCAAATGCAGGGAGGACTGGTATAACGCCCGGGTGATGGCGTGCGCCTCGTTCTCAGTGAGCGTCAACACCAAATCCTGGCCGCGTGATTCCGGGGTTGACCGCATGGGATCGAGCACAATGTTTTCCCCGGCCACCACGCCCCAATTCGCCAGCAACCCTTCCAAACCCACACGGCGCCCATACGAGCGATACCCGAACAAGGCAAAGAGGCGGCCACCCTGGTTAAGGTAGCGTTCGATCTTCTCCACCTCGTCTTTGGTCAGAGTGTCCACCGGGCCCGGAATGATCAGCAAGCTGCAATCAGCGGGAATGTCCGCCGCACCGGCGAGGGAGAGCAACTCCGGGCGGATGCCGTTTTCCACCAGCACGGCGGCAAATTTGGAGTAACCATTTTGTTCGTCGGTGCTGGCCGGGTTTTGTTCGCCGTGGCCTTGCAGGAAACAGGCCTTGTACTGCTTGGGATCAATCACGGTCACCAGCGCGGAGGTGAACTCCAGTTCCCCGCGGAACGTGCGCGGCTTGCGCCGAAACTCGCGTTCCGTCGGATTGGCGACCTGCTCCAATTCATATTCCGAAAGCGCGGCCTGATAGACGGACTTGGTTTTGTTGTTGCAGTCAAAAATAATCAGGTCCTTGTCCCGGACCGACCCCAGCCGGTAGCGGGTGCGGATGACTTGTGCCTCGGCGGGATTGTTGATGGGGTTGACGAGCTGCACTTGCAGATGCGGGTTCCGGGCGGAGTATTCCTTGAGCAACGCGGTGGCCTCCTTGAATAGACGTTCCTGGGGATCATAATAGACGATGATCTTGACCTCATTGGTGATCCCCTCGAGTACGCGCAACGTCAACGGCGAAAGCTGGGTGCGCTGGCTGGCGCTGCAATCCCAGCGCCAGAAATGCCGCCCCGCCAGATAGTTCAACATCACGACGACGGCCAGCAGCGAGAGGCTGCCGAGCAGCATGTTAAAGCCCGCGCCAAATCTGCGGCTGAATGAAAAACTGGGGTTGCTGGTGGGTTCGCTCATGTTACCGCCACCTCCGGCTTTCCACGACCTTCAAGGTCAGGTATAAAAACAAGAACGTTCCGGTCAGATAAAAAGCCACCGCCCGGGTATCCACCACACCGCGCGCGAAGTCCCGCAGGTGGTCCATCATGTTGATATGGGTCAGCACCAGCGCCACCCAACCGGCGCGCGCGGCGAACGCATACGACAGGAAGCCCAGTAAAAACAGGGAAATTCCGACGACAAAACTCAGCATCGCGGCAATCATCTGGCTGCGGGTCATCGCTGAGGCCAGGCAGCCCAGCGACAAATACAACATGCCCACCAGCGCGATACCGAGGTAGGTGGTGGCCAGGGCCCCCAAATCCAGCGAGAGCGGCTCCTGCGTGTAATGCTTCAAAATAAATACCAGCGCCATTAACGGCAGCCACATGATCAGGTAAAACAGCAGCGCGCCCGAAAACTTGGCCAGCACCACCTGCATTTCGCTCACCGGGGTGGTCATCAGTGTCTCGAACGTGCCGGAATGCCGTTCCAGCGCAAAGGTGCGCATGGTAATCATGGGCGCAGCCATCAGCAGAATCAGCCAGAACGAAAAGGTTTCATAAAACAGTTCCGTGATGGAAACCGTCAACGGTTCCGCATTCAAGGCCTCCACCATACCGACAAAACTCAAGCCGATCAGGAAGACGACGGCCGTGATGACCGTATAACCCGTCCAGGATAGAAAATGACTGCCCAGCTCGCGCCGCACCAAGGTGATATACGCTTGCATCAGGATTCCTCCTCCTTGTCCGGACGGGTGAGCCTGACAAATACGTCCTCGAGCGAATACCGGTTGCGCGTCAATTCGCGCAGCTTCCAGCCCCGTTGCGCCACCAATTCAAACACCAGCGGTCGCAAATCCACCCCCGGACGCGCGGTCAACGAGCACCGCAGGTACTCCCCTTCTGCCGGCGCAATGTCGTAGTGGTCCACCTCGGGATGACTATCCCAGCACGCTTTCAAATCGGCTGCCGGCGCGGCGATTTCCGCCACCACTTGGGTGCCCTCGCGGAACAGCTTATGCAAATTTGCCGGGGTATCCGCCGCCAGGATTTTGCCGTTGCCCAAAATCATCACCCGTCCGCAGGTCATCTCCACCTCGGGGAGAATATGCGAGGAGAGCAACACGGTATGTTGCTTGGCCAGGTCCTTGATTAGTTGACGCACGGCGCGAATCTGGTTGGGGTCGAGTCCGATGGTGGGTTCGTCCAGGATCAGCAATTCGGGATCATGCACCAAGGCATCCGCCAGCCCCACCCGTTGCTGGTAGCCCTTGGATAACTGGCCAATCACGCGCCCGGTGACATCCGTCAGGCCGCACTGCGTCATCACCAGGTCCACCCGGGTCCGCGAGTCCTTTCGGTTCAGGCCTTTCAGCCGGGCGCGGAATTTCAAATAGTCACGCACCCGCATATCGTGGTGGAGCGGATTATTTTCCGGCATATACCCAATGCGCCGGCGCACCTCTTCGGACTGCGTGAACACATCGAAGCCGGCGACGCGCGCCGTACCCGAGGTGGCGGGGAGATAACACGAGAGAATCCGCATGGTCGTGCTCTTGCCCGCCCCGTTGGGCCCCAGCAAGCCGACCACCTCACCCCGCTGCACCGTAAAGGAAATCGCCTCCACCGCCGCGCGTCCTGCGTAGCGTTTGGTCAGTGTGTCCACTTCAATCATCGGTGCGTCGCCCATGTCGTAACGCCGTACCATACCGGTTTTTATCATGGGCAGCCAACATCAATCTTCGATAGTTTCTTCGCAAGATAATCGGTGGACCGGCCTCACCGGAACCTGTGTCCCCAAGCCGAACAACAAGAAAGTTGATGTTTTCCAATTTGAGGTTAGACTTTTGCCGGACATGCAAAACAATCTGAGTCAACTAAAGGTTAAGATTTTCGCGGATGGCGCCGACAAAGCGGGCATTCTGCAATTGAACGCCAACCCGCTCATCCAGGGGATGACGACGAATCCCACCCTGATGCGCAAGGTGGGCATCAAGGATTATGAGGCGTTTGCCCGGGACGTGCTCCACGGCGTCACCGTCAAACCCATCTCCTTTGAGGTGTTCTCGGATGATTTTGCGGACATGCGGCGGCAGGCGCTCAAGATCGCCGCTTGGCAGAGCAACGTCTATGTGAAGATTCCCATCACGAACACGCGTGGAGAATCGTCGCTGCCGCTGATTCGCGATCTCGCCCAGCAAGGCGTAAAATTGAACATTACCGCCATCCTGACTCTTTCACAGGTGGCGGGCGTGGCGCAGGCGCTGAACCCGCAGGTCCCCTCGGTGGTCTCCGTTTTCGCAGGCCGCATTGCGGATACCGGCGTGGACCCCATGCCGCTGATGCGCGCCGCGCTGGCGCTGCTCGGCGGCCAGCCCAAAGCGGAACTGCTCTGGGCCAGCGTGCGCGAGGTGTTCAATATTTTCCAGGCCGATGAAGCCGGCTGCGCCATCGTCACTGTGCCGCACGATATCCTGGGCAAAGCTCTGAAAATGACCGGCATGGACCTCACGGCGCTCTCGCTCGACACCGTCAAGATGTTCGATACGGACGCCAAGGCTGCTGGTTTTTCTTTATAATTTCGGATGCTGCTTGCGAATTTTTAACCATCCGCAGTCATCTGCGGTTGTCGGTTAATCTCAACGACCGTTTTCGGGCTCATCCGCCCCGCTGATACGCTTGCACGGATGGTGATTCCGCGTTAACCTCCGCGCATGAATCGCCGCCAATTCCTGGAAACGACCGCGCTTTTAAGCGCCAGCACCGCCCTGCCCCGCGCGATGGCATCCCCGGAAGCGCTCCCGGTCGTGGATACCCATGTGCATTTTTACGATCCAAGCCGGCCGGAAGGCGTGCCGTGGCCGGACAAAAACTCCCAACTGTATCGCACGGTGTTGCCGGCAAATTACCGGGCCTTGCCGCAGCCGTTGCCCGTCGCCGGAGTGATCGTGGTGGAGGCAAGTCCATTGCTGGAAGATAACCAATGGGTGCTGGATCTGGCCGCGCGCGAACCGCTGATCTTGGGGATGGTGGGCAACCTGGACCCGGCGCATGAGTCGTTCCTGAAACACCTCAAGCGATTTGCCAAAAATCCCCTGTTTCAGGGCTTTCGCGTGCGCGTGCCGCAGCAATTGCGGCGCGGCTTGGAGAATCCCGCGTTCGTCGCCGGGCTAAAGCATACCGCCGAATTGGGGCTGGCGCTTGATGCCGGTGGCGGCGGCAGTCCACTGGAAGAAATCGCCCGGTTGACAGAACTCATCCCGGACCTGCGCATCATCATCAACCATCTCGCCGGAGTGCGCGTGGATGGGCAGCCACCCAAGGCCGAATGGCTCGGCGCAATGCGCAATGCCGCCAAGGGGAAAAACGTCTTTTGCAAAATTTCCGGGTTGGTCGAAGGGTCCGGTCATAAAGCCGGCGACGCTCCCAAAGACGTGGCGTATTACCAGCCGGTGCTCAATGCCGTCTGGGAAATCTTTGGTGAAGACCGTCTGATCTACGGCAGCAACTGGCCGGTCAGTGAACTGTATGCGCCATGTGGAACCGTGCAGGAGATCATCCGCGATTATCTGCGGGAGAAGCCGGAAGCAGTCCGAAATAAAATCTTCCACGCCAACGCCCAGCGCGCCTATCGGTGGCGAGTCAAGTGATTCATGCCCCACCACCCTTGAAACTGGATGCCTGGCAATCGTGGAAGCGACGTCCCGTCGCTTTCGTGGTCCCATCGCTTTCTTCTATTCCTCTGATTATTCCACACCTCCCGGCCTTCTCCCTTTCGCGTCAACCCAAGGAACGCGGATCTCCGGTCCGCGTGGCTTTGACTGCTTTAGCCGCACGCACTGCGGTGGGAATAACCGAAGCTACTCCCGCGGCCCCGAGGGAGAGGAAACAGGTGAGGGGGTACGCAACCACAGACCCTGCCCACCTCGTAGTATTCGTAACGCACCAACGCGCTTGATGCAGCCCTGCCTACTCATTGTGGATGCCGGATTCCGCTCGACTTGATGGGACGGGCCGCGCTAGCCCGCGAAACCTTCGCTAATTCACACGAAGCGGAACCAGGAATCGGATTTTGCAGAGAAATTAACCGGCAAAAAGATTGATGTACGGAAGATGAGGACGGAAAAGCGGGATGAAAAATCTTTACAATACCGGTGGCTGGTCCTATGTGTAACCACTGACAGAAGAAAACCATGATGATGATATAACTTAAACCATAATAATATTTTAGATTTTGCGTAGCTTCGGCTGCTGTTCACTACGAAACGTGGAAATTTCGCATTCAAGGACGGCGCTAGAAGCGCGCCCCAATCGGGGCGCGCTGAAAGCGTTCCTTGAAAGGCATCCACGTGCCTGTAGTGGGGCGTAAGTAGGTTCGCCCCTTTCGTTTTTCAGGCACGCGGTTCTTTTCAAGGAAGCCATCCCAACAGAGGGCTGAGCGCACACGCAAGCGTTTCAGCCTATGAATTGGAATGGTGGTACTGCACCCGAATTTCCCGGTTCCTGGTCCGATTTAACTTTCATTACCAACGAACCCGGAAGGAGTCTTGGCGACCGTTTTGCGGTTCTCCTTGGCGAAGACACGCGCCGGTTTGATTGTCTGGTGGGTTATTTTTTCATCAGCGGTTTCCATAATCTCCATCCCGCACTCACCAAGACCGAGAAGATTCGCATTCTCGTCGGTATCAAAACCGACCGGGCGGCCCATGATTTGATTCAGACGGCCAAACAGCAGCAGGAGTTCGTACTGGAGTCGCACGCCCAGGTGCGGCAGCAGGTTCCCGGTGAAATACTGGGTGAGTTCCAGAAATCCGGGGATAGTTCGGACATTGAAGAGGGGGTCCGCAAATTTGTGGAGTGGATCAGGTCCGGCATACTGGAAGTGCGCGCGTATCCCTCGGAGCGGTTGCACGCCAAACTGTACATTATGACCTTCCAGGATGGCGACCGGGACAAGGGGCGCGTCATCACGGGGTCCAGCAACTTCACCGAGGCGGGTTTACAGGAAAATCTGGAGTTCAACGTCGAGTTGAAAAACCGTTCCGACTACGACTTTGCCCTCCAGAAGTTTAATGAACTTTGGGCCAAGGCGGTGGATGTGACCCAGGATTATGTCACCACCATTGAGGTCAAATCCCCGTATGCGCAATTCTCGCCGTACGAACTCTACCTGAAATTCCTCTACGAATATTTCCAGCGGGAACTCAACCTGCCGGATGAAATCGAAGACAGCTATCTGCCGACGGGATTCAAAAAGCTCAAGTACCAAGAGGAAGCCGTCCTGAATGCCCGCAAGGTGCTGGATGAATACGGCGGCGCGTTTTTGTCCGACGTGGTCGGGCTGGGCAAAACCTACATGTCCGCCCTGCTGGCCCAACATTTAAACGAACCGTGCCTGGTTATCGCCCCACCCCATTTGCTGGATGAACACAATCCCGGTTCGTGGCCGAACGTTTTCCGGGATTTCGGGGTACGCGGCTATTTGTGCGAATCCCTGGGAAAACTGGAATCCCTGCTGGAGCGGGACCTGCAAAAATTCACCGTGGTCTTCATTGACGAGTCGCACCGTTTCCGCAGCGAGGATACGCAGAGCTACGAAATGCTGGCGCAGATTTGCCGGGGCAAGCGCGTGGTGCTGGTGTCGGCCACGCCCCTCAACAATACCCCGCAGGACATTTTGAGCCAGATCAAGCTGTTCCAACCGGGGAAGAACAGCAGCATTCCC
Organism: Verrucomicrobiota bacterium; assembly: GCA_037139415.1. Classification (NCBI taxonomy): domain Bacteria; kingdom Pseudomonadati; phylum Verrucomicrobiota; species Verrucomicrobiota bacterium. The sequence continues at coordinate 15,576 of JBAXGN010000050.1, forward strand.
AACGTCCGCAATCTCGAAGCCTTCTTTGGCGCGCTCCGGCGGAAGCTGGAGGGTCTCGACCGCCAGCGCGACCGCGAGGCGTATTTCAAGGTGGTCCAGGAAAACGCCCGCCAGACGCGCGAGAAAATCCTCAAATTCCTGATGATCCGCCGCACGCGCACCGAAATTGAAAAATACTATGGCGACGATTTAAGGCGGCAAGGCTTGAAATTTCCCGAGGTCACCAATCCCGAACCGCTCTTTTACAAGTTCAACCGGACAGAAGGCCAGGTGTTTGACGAAACCATCCGGGCATTGACGCATGAGTTCAAATACGCCCGGTACACGCCACTGGCCTACTACACTGGCGAGCGGGATGAGCAGGCGATCCAGAGTCAGCGCAACCTGGCCAAGTTCATGAAAATTCTCACGGTGAAACGCCTCGAAAGCAGTTTCACCGCGTTTCAGTTGACGCTGGGGCGGTTCATCCACACCTACGAGCGGGTGATTGCCGAGTTTCACAAGGGACAGGTTTTCATCAGCAAGAAACACATTGGGAAGGTGTTTGAATTGCTGGAATGCGACAACCAGGAAGGCATTGACCGGCTGTTGGAGGAGGAAAAAGCGGAGCGGCTGGCGGCTGAGGACTTTCGCCCGGACTTCATCACCGATCTGGAAAACGATTTGAAGGCCCTGAAAGCCATCCGCACCCACTGGAAAAAAATCACGCGGGACCCCAAGTGGGAAGCGTTCCGCGTCATCTTGAAGCAAACGGCACGACTTAAAGACGGCAAACTCATCATTTTCACCGAATCGCAGGAGACCGCCGATTATCTGGCCGGCAAAATCCGGGCCGAGGTCGAACCCAAGGTGCTGCTCTTCACCGGCCAATCTTTGAAAACGGTCCGCGAGGAGGTGATTGCCAACTTTGATGCCAAGGCCTACCGGCCCAAGGACGATTACCGTATTCTGGTGGCCACCGAAGTACTGGCTGAAGGCGTCAACCTGCATCGCTCGAACGTCGTCATCAATTATGACATCCCGTGGAATCCCACGCGGCTGATCCAGCGGGTGGGCCGGGTGAACCGAGTGGATACCAAGTTTGATCAAATCCACACCTACAATTTTTTCCCGACGGACGAAAGCAACGACCTGATTAAATTGCGGGAAGCCGCCGAGGCCAAGATTCATGCCTTCATCCAAATGCTTGGCGCGGACGCCCGGCTGTTGACCGAAGGCGAGGAAATTGTCTCGCACGACCTGTTCGCCCGGTGGAATTCCAAGCAGACCATTACCGGAAAGGACGAGGAGGAGGAAACCGAACTCCAGTACCTGACCGAAATCCGCGCCGTGCGCGATCAGCACCCGGATCTTTTTGAACGCATCAAGCGTTTGCCCAAAAAGGCGCGATCCACACGAATGTTGGGCGAGGCCTTGGTTCCATATTTCCCCGCGCTGTTCACCTATTTTCGCCAGGGCAAGCTCGATAAATTTTTCGTGGGCGCATCCGGCAAAGCGTCGGCCACCGAATTGGACTTCATGTCCGCCGCAAAGATATTGAAGCCCGCCGACCTTAAGGAGCCGCGCCAACCAATCCCGCGCGAGTTTTATGAATTGCTGGACGGAAACAAGGCCGCGTTCATCGCCGTTACCACCGGTGAGGCGGAGTTGGCTGAGGAATCCCACCGGGGCGACCGGAATGCGGCCTATATTTTGAAGCGCCTTAAAGCGCGGGAAATCCGTCGTTGCCAACAGTTCACCGAGGACGACGAGGAATTTGTCGGCAAAATCATCCGGCTGACGGATGAGGGGGCGCTACCCAAACGCACCGCCAAGGAACTGGCCGCAAAACTCAAGATCGAGATTGAGCCGTTAAAAGTACTCGCCATCTTGCGGCGCGAGGTTAAATCCGAATTATTGAAGGCCGCCCCGACCGCACAGGCGAGCCAGGGGCAATTTCCGCGTGAAGTCATTCTATCCTCTTATCTGGTACAAATCTCATGAATACCCAACAGGCCCGTGCCCTTGTCAAAGAAACATTTCCGCAGGCTTTTGACAAAGTCCGCTTTCACCAGTTCGTCAAGGAATTGCTCAACGGCTTCAACGAAGACAAGTCATCGGCCATGCAGGTGCCCGATGCTTATGCTGACCATATCCGCAGTTGCGCTCGGTTGGGCACCTACCAGTCGCCGGATGGCGAAATGGCGGATGTGCTCATTGTCCATACCACGGAACCCTGGAAGTTGGAACGCACCCGTACCGCGCTCCGCGATTTTGTCGGGCATAAATTGAAACGTGGGGACAGCTACAAGGAAGCCGGCCTCGTCGCCTTTGTGGCACCGGATGCCCGTACCTGGCGTTTTTCATTCGTCCGCATGGAGTATGAAACCAAACGCGACCCCAAGACTGGGAAAATCGCCGCAGAAGAACGCCTCACCCCGGCCCGGCGCTACTCTTATCTGGTCGGCGGGAATGAAAGCTGTCACACGGCCCAAAGCCGGTTTCTCGACCTGCTGCAAGATACCGAAAATCTTCCCACATTGGAGCAGATTGAGGACGCCTTCAGCGTCGAAGCCGTCACCAAGGAATTCTTTGAGCAATACAAGGCCCTGTTTCTCGACCTCAAAGACGAACTGGACGATCTCGCCAAGCGGGACAAAACCATTGGCGCGGAGTTTGCCGGCAAACAGGTCAGCACCGCCGATTTTGCCAAAAAGCTCATGGGGCAGATTGTCTTCCTCTACTTCCTGCAAAAGAAAGGCTGGCTCGGCGTGCCCAAGGGCGGCAATTGGGGCGACGGCCCGCACAATTTTCTCCGCCAGCTTTTCGTGGGCCAATTCAGAAGTTACAAAAACTTTTTCAACGACATCCTGGAACCGCTCTTTTATGACACACTCGCCACGGATCGCGGCCAGGAGGCATGGTGTAAAATCTTTGGGTGCCGCATCCCGTTCCTGAATGGCGGACTCTTTGAGCCGGTCGCTGGCTACAACTGGCAGAAGACCGATATCATCATCTCCAACTCGCTGTTCTCGAACACAAAGTCCACCGACGCGGGCGACACAGGCACGGGCATTCTGGATGTGTTCGACCGCTACAATTTCACTGTCAACGAAGCCGAACCGTTGGAAAAAGAAGTGGCCATTGACCCGGAAATGCTCGGCAAGGTGTTCGAGAATCTGCTGGAAGTGAAGGAGCGTAAATCCAAGGGCTCGTTTTATACCCCGCGCGAAATCGTCCACTACATGTGCCAGGAAAGCCTGATCAATTACCTGGATACGGCGCTTAATTCTGAATCTGGTAGCAGCCGACGTGAGGAGCCTCATTCGGAAAAACCGGCGGCGGAAAATCAGAGTCTCTATACGTCGTCTCCTACGGGGGCGATGATTCATCGCGCCGACCTCGAAACCTTCATCCACTCCGGCGACCATGCCAGCTACTACGAGGCCGCCCGGGTGGAGGGCACGGGTTACAAACGCAACCTCCCCAAGATAATTGAAACCCATGCCCGGCTGATTGACGATAAACTCGCCGATATTGCCGTGTGCGACCCAGCCATCGGTTCCGGCGCGTTTCCCGTGGGCATGATGCAGGAAATCGTCCGCGCACGCATGGCGCTGACACCCTACTTCAACGCCGTCCAAGAACGGACGCCTTATCATTTCAAACGCCACGCCATTCAGAACTGCCTCTACGGCGTGGATATTGATCCCGGCGCGGTGGAAATCGCCAAGTTGCGCCTCTGGCTCTCGCTGGTGGTGGACGAAGACGACGTGAAACAAATCAAGCCGCTGCCCAATCTGGATTACAAAATTGTCAATGGGAATTCATTGCTGGGCGTGGATAAAAACGAACTGGAAAATTGGCAGGCGTTTCACCGGCTCGAGGAAATCAAACCCAAATACTTTGACGAAGCGCATGGTGATAAAAAACACGGATACAAACGCGATATTGACAAGCTTATCCACCAACTTACCAACGGTAAATCTGCGTTCGATTTCGAAATATATTTTTCCGAAATATTTCACCGCAAGAAAGGTTTTGATGTGGTCATTGGCAATCCCCCATATGTCCGGCAGGAAGCCATCAAAAATTTAAAGCCCGCGCTCAAGGCCGAAGGTTACGAGTGCTACACCGGCACGGCGGACTTGTATGTGTATTTCTTCGAGCGCGGCGTGCGCTTGCTCCGCTCGGCAGGAACACTAGCCTACATTTCGAGCAACAGTTTTCTAAACTCCGGATTTGGTGAGAATTTGCGCCGCTATCTGTCCTCCAATACGCGTATCCTCCAACTCATAGATTTCGCGGAAACCAAGGTCTTTGAAGCCATTACAGAACCGTGCGTGATTTGCCTAACGCGTGACAGAGCGGTTAACCACGAAACGAAGTTTCTGAAATGGGAGCAATCTTCTTTGCCAGAAAGAATCAAAGAAGTCTTTGCGACCCGCTCGCAAACCATTCCGCAGCGTGAATTGAAAGCGGAAAGCTGGCAGCTTGAATCGCCCGTCGTGCTGCGGTTGCTGACAAAACTCCGCTGTGTCGGAAAGCCTCTTGGCACCCACGTCAACGGGCGATTCTATCGCGGTATCCTAACTGGCTTAAACGAGGCGTTTGTTGTTGATCGCACCACCCGCGACCGCTTGATTCGCGAGCACAAATCTTCCAGCGAAATTCTCAAACCATTTCTGCGCGGGCGTGACGTTAAGCGATGGCAAACCGAGTTTGCCGAACAGTATCTCATCAAAATTGAATCCTCGGAAAACAAAGACCATCCGTGGTCGGACAAATCAAATAAAGAAGCCGAAGAAATCTTTGCGAAGTCTTATCCGGCAATTCACTCGCACTTTGAGAAGTTCCGCAGGGAGCTCATCAAGCGTGAAGACCAAGGCAAATACTTTTGGGAACTGCGGTCGTGCGCATACTGGCAAGAGTTCAAACACCCAAAGATTATTTATCAGGAAATCAACCGGACAGACTGTTTTGCTTACGACGATTCTGGCTATTTCGCCAACAACAAGTTGTTCATGCTGCCAAATGCCCCACTAGAATATCTTGGTTTTTTCAACTCTCGTTTGGGCAGTTGGTATTTGCACAATTTCACCGGAGTTCCGATGGGAGGCTTTCTCGCTTTGCAATGGCCGGTGATCAAAACATTTCCCATTCCCGTCGTGGCATCTGAGGCCCAAAAGCCAGTGGCACGGTTGGTTGAGCGGATTTTGGCGGCAAAGCGGCGCGATGCCGAGGCGGACACGAGCGCATTGGAGCGGGAGATAGACAAGTTGGTGTATGCGCTCTACGGCCTGACGCCGGAGGAAATTACAATCGTGAGGGATGCAATGAAATGAAAACCATTCCATATCGTGGTGACAACATCCGGCACAAAGCGCGGCTTGGGGTGGCGCGTTCCACTGGCAGGAGCGTGGTCTGAATTCGAGATGCGGATTGCGGATTGCGGAATGGGCAAAGTTCAGGCTACAGGAGGCGGCGAATACACCGCGAAACACGCGAAGCACGCGAAAGGCCGTAGGCGCCACGAATTCGGTCAACGACAATCGTCTTTTCCCAAGCGAGCCACCCTTCCCGATTTTTTGCCGCCGAGGAAATCGCTTTTAATTGCCAAAAGACGCTCCTTTTGTGCGGCCTCGAATTTGACTGCGGCTTCGTCACGTTCCAAAGTGAAGATATTATCTTTTTCCTTCTTTTCGATGGATTCGAGATTTTTGCGATATTTTGGGTCTTGGGCTAAAATGACGAACTTGGTTGAGAAGCCCTGTCGGTCAATCGCCAGATCATAAACTTTATCTGCCACCAAATCAGCCGTGACTACGGCGACGTTGCTCCCAATGGCGATAAAAGACTTCGTTCCAGGCTCACATGTGAGTTGGCACTCACTGTGTTGAGGCAGATCCATCAGAAATGTTCCGTCCTCGCCAAAAATAGCGTAACGCACGAGATCGCGAAAAGTACCGTGTATATTCACCAACACCTTTCCTTTGGGGGGAAGATCTATTCGGGCAACCTTCGTGATGCGAGTATCAGCGCCGTTGACGGGCAACAACAATAACGGAAGAATTCCGAGGTAAAGAAGGAGACGGACTGACGACTTTTTCATCATAACTGATCAACTGGTATGAAATTGAATTTGTGTCATAATCATTCTTGAGGCAGGATACGTTTTTCTATGCGCAGGACAAGAATATTTTCGTTTTTACACTCTGTGCGTTTGAACTCGCCCTTTTGGGAAAACTTCCATTAGCCTGACGCCGATGGGCTAAAACCGGAACTTCAAACTGAGCTTTTCCCCCCCCCCAACACCTTTAGGCCGATTGGCACTTTCATGCATACGCGCTGCCTACTTATTGTGGCTGCCGGATTCCGCTCGACTTGATGGGGCGGGCCGCGCTAGGGTGCCGCCCAGCATGAAAAAACTTATTCTGATGTTGGCCGCGGCCATGATGGCCGGGGCAATTGTTTGGTCGGTTTCCGCCCAGGCGAAAAAGGAAGGCACGCTGCGGCATGTGGTGTGCTTCAAATACAAAGCCACCGCCACGGAAGAGCAGATTCAGAAGGTGGAGAATGATTTTCGGGCGTTGAAGTCCAAAATCAGCGGCATCAAAACCTTTGAATGCGGCGTGAATGTCAGCCCGGAGAAGCTGAACAAGGGAATCACCCATGCGTTCCAGCTTTCGTTCGGCACCGAGGCCGACCGGGACGTGTATCTGAAGCATCCCGACCACCAAGCCTTCGCCAAGTCCCTCGGTCCGGTGTTGGACGATGTCTTCGTGATGGATTACTGGGCCAAGCCGTAAGGCGCAGACCCGCTCAAGCGGCAGCTCGGCGCAGCACGAGTTCGAGTTGCTGCGCCAGCACCGCGATCTCGCCCTCGGTCCAGAGCACGTAGTGCGCCCGGGCCATTTTGGTTTCCACAAGCTGTTGGGAGGCGAGGCGCCGGCGGATTTCCTCCGCCGACCAGCCGCGCGCCGCTAGGCGCGCCCATTGAGACACCGCCGAGCACGCCACACAAAGAACGGCGTCGCACTGTTTTTCCGCACCGGTCTCGAATAGCAAGGGAATCACCACCACGCCGACCGGATGCCCTGCTGACCGCCATTCGCCCACGCGGGCCTGCCAGGTTTCACGGATACGCGGATGCAGGATGGCTTCCAAGCGCTGGCGGGCGGACGCATCGGCGAATACCTTTTTGGCCATGGCATCGCGGCGCAATCGGCCTTCCGCGTCAAGGTACTCCGGCCCGAAGTCGCGCCGGATTTCTGCCAGCGCCGGTTGTCCCGGTTCGACCACTTCGCGGGCGATTTCATCGGTATCCGTCACCGGAATACCGTTTTCACGGAGCCATTGGGCGGCGGTGGATTTACCCATGCCGATGCCGCCAGTGAGACCAAGCAATTTCATGGTGCAATGATAACCGAACTGGGTGGCGGTGCAATGTTTGTGTCAGGTCAATGCCAGGCATGGCCGGTCTGGGCGAGCAGTTCTTGGGCGGCCACCGGTCCCCATGTGCCGGCGGGGTAGAATTCGCGGTCGGTCAAGGGTTGTCCCGCCCAAGCTTGGCGAATGGGATCAATAAAGCCCCACGCCAATTCCACCTCATCGCTACGGATGAACAGGGTGGCATCGCCGGCCATGGCTTCGAGCAGCAGGCGCTCGTAGGCCTCGGGGGTGTACGCGCCAAATTCCGTATCGTAACTGAAATGCATGCGCACCGGACGCAGTTGCAGGCTGGGGCCCGGCACTTTGCCATTGAACCGCAGGGTGATGCCTTCGTTCGGTTGCAGGCGGAGCGTAATGGCATTGGCGTCCAGCCGGGGACCGCATTGCGCGGCAAACAACACGTTGGGGGTGGGCCGGAATTGCACGCGCACCTCGCTGGTGCTAAGCGGCAGGCATTTGCCGTGGCGCAGGAAGAACGGCACGCCGGACCAGCGCCAGTTGTCAATAAACAGCTTCATGGCCACATAGGTTTCCACCGGGCTGTCCGGGCGCACCTTCGGCTCCTGACGATACCCCGGCATACTCTGCCCTTCCACACTTCCCGCCGTGTATTGCCCGCGCACGACCTGCCGGGCCACTTGCGCGTCCGAAATGGGCCGCAACGATTTCAGCAACTTCACTTTTTCATTGCGGATGGACTCGGCTTCGAGCGAGACCGGCGGCTCCATGGTCATCAACGCAAGCACCTGCAAAAGGTGGTTCTGGACCAAATCCCGCATGGCACCAGCCTCCTCGTAGTAGCCGCCACGATTGCCCACGCCGAGCTTTTCGCTGACGGTGATTTGCACGTGGTCCACCAACTGCCGGTTCCACAGCGGTTCAAAGATGGCGTTGGCAAAGCGGAACATAAGGATGTTCTGCACCGTCTCCTTGCCCAGATAATGATCAATGCGGAAAAGCTGGTGTTCCCCGGCAAAACGGGCGAGGTGCGTGTTCAACGCGCGTGCAGAAGCAAAATCATGCCCAAACGGTTTTTCCACCACCACGCGCTGCCAGCCCGGTCCATCCGTCCCCTTGTGGAGCAAGCCGGCAGCGGTCAGTTGCTCCACGGTGGCGGCCACCTGGCTTGGCGCGATGGCCAGATAGAAGAGCAGGTTCTGCCGCAAGGCGGGCTGGCCAAACGCGGTCAGTTGTTTCTCCAGGTTGAGGTACGCGTTTGGATCGGAAAAATCACCCGCGCAGTATTCCAGATTCTGGGCGAAGACAGCCCATGCATCCGAATCCACGTTTTTCGTGCGCGAAAATTGTTGCACCGCCGTTTTCATTTCGTCCCGCCAGGCGTCCGAAGTTTTTTCCCGGCGGGCAAAGCCGATGATGCGCATCGGGTCCGGCAATTGTTTGCCGATAAAGAGATGGTACAGCGCCGGGATCAATTTGCGGGCCGTGAGATCGCCGCTGGCGCCAAAGATAACCACGGTGCAGGGTGTCACAGTTTTGTGGCCGCTATCCAAACGGCACACGAGTAATTCATCCAGTTGTGAGAAGTCATTCACAATGACAATTTGACGCAAACCAGGCTAAAAGCAAACGTTGGTTGGTTCTTCCGTCCGCGGGCCAGGGCTGCATCAAGCTCGGTTTGGTTCAAGCCAAACCGCCAACGTAGGTGACGACGAACGAGTCTCAAACAGGACGGCGCGGGAAATTTTGGAGTGCGGTGGCAACTGCCGGGGGAAAAGGGGCGACGGGCGACACCGCTTTGGATTTGCTCCGTCCAGTTACGTGAGCGCGGGAGGCCACGGCGGCTTCCCAATGACGTCAGGCGGTATTCCGCCGCCCAGCGGGACGGGATAATCACAGGCTTGCTGGTGCGCCCATCCAAAGCGGCGTCGCGGCCCCCGTCACCCCACCTTGCCGCCGCACTCCAAAACCTGCGGCTCCCGCGCTTCCTTGGGCACGGGCCAAAGTGAGGGGGTACGGCACCACCGACCCTGCCCACCTCGTATTATTTGTAACGCACCAACGCGTTTGATGCAGCCCTGGCCGCGGGCCTGGTGGTTTAACAGTGGCTAAGATGCTGACGGCGAATCGAATAGGCGCGGCATGGCAGCGTCCAAACCCTTATGCAAAGCATCACACGTCGTAAAAATTTTCAATGCCGCCTGCCAAAGGCAGTCGGGGTAACCGCCTTTGGGGGTAGGTTGCACGCTGGGTTGCTGGCGGGTTGGTTGGCCACTTTGGCGGCGGGAGGCGCAGCCGAGCCGGGACGGCTGGAGTTGCGCAATGAACGTGTGACACTGGGGTTGGGCCAGGCGGAGCACGGTGCCATTGTTTCGCTTCAGGACGCCGGACATCAGGAATTCGTGGCCGCGCAGAAAAACCCGCGTTTGTTCACGCTGTCGTTCTCAAAAAAGGCCGCACCACCCGGCGAACAACTCACCCTGACCAGCGGTGACGCCAAAAGTTTCAAAGGAGAGATTCAGCGGGCCGGACAGGCACAGGTTGCCACCCTGGTTTATGAAGGCTTTGCGCAATGGCCGTTCCGGGTGGTGTGTACCGCCAGTGTCACCAACCACGATCCGCTGGTGTACTGGCGCATCGCGGTGCAGGTGCCTGAGGGGTTGGTGTTGGAATCGGTGCGTTTCCCATTTGTCGTGTTGCGCGCGCCGCTGGGGCAGAGCGGAGAGGACGATGCGGCGGTGGTCGGTTCCACCAAGGGCGGCGTGATCCGACGGCCAGGCGGGATGAAGGTTGGTTCCCTGGTGAGCATCGCGCAACCGGGAAACATGGCGGCGCAATTTGGCTGTTATTATGATGAGCGCGCCGGTTTTTATACCGCCGCACTCGATGGCCGGGGACATCCCAAGCACCTCACGTTGGGTCGCGTGAATGAAGGAATAGAAATTAGCTGGATCCAGGCCGGTTTTGCCACCGGCACCGTGGCGCGGGAATACGATGTGGTGATGACCACGTTTACCGGCAATCAGGGTGCCCCAGCGGATTGGCGCGATGCCGCCGATCTCTACAAAGAATGGGCGTTGAAACAGCCGTGGTGCGCCACGCCCTACGCCCAACGCCAGGACATCCCGGCTTGGATGAAGGCCGGCCCCGCCATCGTGCGCTTTGGGCGCGAGTGGCTCGCCGAGCCGGACCGCATTGAACGCTGGCTGAGCAATTATTGGCAGAAGCAATTTCCCCAAGCTCCGTTGATCATGGCGTACTGGGGCTGGGAGAAGATTGGGACTTGGGTGACGCCGGATTATTTCCCCGTATTCCCCTCCGATGAGCAGTTCACCAAGCTGGTGGAGCGATCCCGCGCATTCGGCGCGCATGCGTTTCCCTGGCCCTCGGGCTATCACTGGACGCTGACGTATCGCAAAAACGCCGATGGCGGTTTTGAATGGGATGACCGGAAGCGGTTCGACACGGTGGCCCGGACCCACGCAGTGCAGACCCGTGACGGCAAATTATACCTGCGAACGCCAAGCTGGCTGGACGGCGGAGATACCGCGTGCCTGTGCGGCGGCGATCCGTGGACCCTCCGTTGGTGGAACGAGGACATTTGCGTGCCGCTGGCCAAGCGCGGGTGTGAGATGATCCAAATAGATCAAGTGGTCGGTGGCAAGTTTCCGGCGTGCTACGATTCTACGCATCCGCATCCGCCGGGGCCGGGGGTGTGGCAGACCGAGGCGTTTGACCGGCAGTTGCAGACGATGCTGGCGACCATGCGGAAAACCCAGCCGGAGGCGGTGGTTTGTTTTGAGGAACCGAATGAGTGGTTCAACCATCGGGCCGGCATTCAGGATTACCGCGATTGTGAAAGCCCGCATGAGTGGGCGTCGGTGTTCAATTATCTGTACCACGAGTTTCTCCCCACGTTTCAAAGCAACCCGCGCGGAAACGATCTGATGATGTCAGCCTATTGCCTGGTCAACGGCCAGATGCCGCACCTGGTGCCATCCGGGCGAGACCTCAGCGAGACGGTGTTGGTCAACGGTGGGTTTGAACCACGTGCGAGCGGACGCAATCCGCTGGCGGGCTGGGATCAGGTTCATGCCTACCAAGGCCGCAATTGGACTGGCCGGGCGTTTAGCGACTCCAAGGAAAAGCACGGTGGCAGCGCTAGCCTGCGGCTGGAAAATACCAATGCCAGTGACATAGTGCAGGTCTCGCAAAACGTGTCAGCCAGTACAGACGGTTTCGCCGTGGGCAAGAAATATCGCCTGAGTGCCTGGCTGAAAACGGATCAGATGGCCGCTCCCAATGCCATTGGTTTCGGGCTTTTCGCCACCGGGATGAAATCGCTGGGCAAAGGGGGACAACTCCGGTTTCCGGCAGCAGGCACGGGTTGGACCCGCGTGGCGGCTGAATTCACAGTGCCCGCCGAGACCACCACCATGCGCATCATGATTAACCTCAGCGGCCTGGCGAAAGCCTGGGTGGATGATATGGCGTTGGAGGAACTCTCGCCGGATGGCACTGTCACACCTGCAACATACTCGACCGCGAGCCCGGAAACGAAGTTCATGCAACGCTGGGTGACGCTCTACCACGGGGAAGGCCGACCCTGGCTGCAATTCGGGCGCATGTTGCATCCGCCTAAATTGACGTGTGACACGACGTCATACAAGGCGCGGACCAAACAATCCGGCGGCAAGATCGCCTATAATGAGCGCACCACTGCCGCCGTGTTACACAATGCGTTCCACGCGCCGGACGGCACTGAAGCCGTGGTGCTGGCGAATGCAACGCTTGACCCGCAACACGTCACCTTGGAATGGAAAGGCAAGTCCATGCCAGTGGACGTGCCACCAGCAGGCGCAATGTTGCTCAAGTAATTCCTGAGCAAGCCCCTTGTTCAAAATAGTCCAATGGACATTTTGGAAAGACATAAACGGGTGCGTTGCTATACTCAACCAAGAAACATGAATATTAACTGGGTGCGTAGCGAGTTTGGGTTATGGCTGTTGCCCCCACAGCTAGCCCTTTTTTGCACCATTTTGGCCCTGGCGTTTCCGGGTGCCTCGCAGACCGCCGAGCCGAAAGAGTTCACCAACTCGCTCGGCATGAAGTTGGTGCGCATCGAGCCGGGTAGGTTTATCATGGGGCAGAACGGTCCGTCGGCAGATTACCACATGAATAAGCATCCCGCCGAGTTCGATCACGCCGACTGGGATGAGAAGCCCGCGCACAAGGTCACCATCACCCAGCCGTTCCACTTCGGCGCGACGGAAGTCACGCTCGGGCAATACCGCCAGTTCAAACCGAAGCATCGTGCCCGTAGCGGGGATGACGAGGCGGCTACCGGTGTGAGTTGGTTTGAAGCGGTCGCGTTTTGCGAATGGCTCTCGAAGCGGGAAGGCAAAACCTATCGCCTGCCAACCGAGGCGGAATGGGAGTATGCGTGCCGTGCCGGCACGACCACATTGTTCAACACGGGCGACACCTTGCCCGCCGGTTATCAACATTGGTTCGGCGAGCTGAGCCGGCGCACCCTCTACTTTACCAACGGAACGATGCCACCGGAGTATCAGGTCATCACCAGCCCGGTCTCGCTGCGGGTCGCGCAGAATCCGTCGAATGCGTGGGGCCTGTTCGACATGCACGGCAACGTCGCTGAATGGTGCGCCGATTGGTACGGGCCTTATGAGGCGGATGCGCAAACCGACCCGCTTGGCCGCAGTGACGGCGATTTTCGCGTATTCCGCGGCGGCTGGCATTCGAGCTTCACGCGGCTGATTCGTTCTGCCAATCGCGGCGCTTGGATTCCGGAATCGGTCAGTGATGTCATTGGGTTCCGCGTGGTGCTGGGGGAATTGCCCAAGGGCAGTCGGTTGCCTCCACCACCGCCGCCGTTGAATGCGCAAAACGTGAGCCAGGGTCTCGCAAAACTCCAACTGCCGTCCGCCGACATCCCATTTTTCTCCGGCCCGAACCCGTTTGTGAAAATCCCGGCGAACTCATCCGGTCCGCTGTTCTCGTGGCATAACCACAGCCCTGCGATTACCGAATGCCCGAACGGCGATCTGTTGGCGGCGTGGTTTTCGTGCGTGGATGAAGGTGGCAGTGAGTTGTGCAATGTGGCCTCCCGCCTGCGCCAAGGTAGCACTGAGTGGGAACCAGCTTCGCCCTTCTGGGACGGCGCGGACGTAAACGATCACGCGCCGAAACTCTGGTGGGATGGTGACCACACGCTCTATCACTTTGCGCGCGGCTTCGCGGAAAACATCCTGAGGACTTCCACGAACAACGGTGCAACGTGGTCCAAGGCACGCACTCTTTTTCCGCACGGCGAGTTCGGCAACCAACTGCTCCGTACGCGCGAAGGGTATCTTCTGATCACCCACGACTCGCGCACCACAGGTCTCGTCAGCAGCCGGGATGGCGGCCAGACATGGAACGCGATTGAGATGCTGAAGCGCGACACCGCCGCCGAAATACGGCCCGGCGGCACCGGGCATCGCCCACCCGGCATCCACGCGCCAATTGTGCAACTCGCGGATGGCAGCATTATGGCGATCAGCCGGCAGGATCCCAAGGAGGACCAGGCGCGTTTCCACGGCAAGACGCCTATCAGCATCACCCGCGACTGGGGAAAAACGTGGACCTTCGCCGAATCCGAGTTTCCCGCCATCAGCAGCGCGCAACGCGCGGTGCTCTTTCGCTTGCACGAAGGCCCGCTGTTGCTCTGCTCCTATACCGATCAGGGCCTCAACTGGAAACAGCGCCAGGGGCTGCAATTCAAAGCCGCCGACGGCAGCGAGTTCACTGGTTACGGTCTCTTCGCCGCCGTATCCTTTGACGACGGCAAAACATGGCCTGCCCGCCGTCTGATTACTCCCGGCGGTCCCAAACGCACTGAACCGACGATTGATCGAGGCGCGTTCATCGTGAGCGACACGATGGCGGAACCCACCGGGTACCTCGCGGTAACCCAAACGCGCGATGGCCGCGTCCAACTTCTTAGCAGCAAAAACCATTACGTCTTTAATCTCGCATGGCTCAAAACCTTGCCACCCGCTCCCAAGAAATAATCAACCCGCTCGAATGAAAACTCAAACCAACCGTTCCTGGTCCACGCTTAATTTGTTGTTGCTCGCGGCAACCATTGCCGCATGGCCGCCGATGCAGGCGGCAGAATCGCCGAAACTTGCGCCCGTCCTGCAACCGTTCGTGGAGGACCGCACGCTGGCGGGGGCGGTGATCCTCGTCGCCGATACGAATAAAATCCTCGCCCTCGAAGCGGTCGGTTGGATGGACATCGCGGCGAAAAAACCGATGCGCCCGGACTGCGTGTTCTGGATCGCCTCGCAATCGAAGCCAATCACGGCAACCGCGCTGATGATCCTGGTGGATGAAGGCAAGGTGAACGTAGATGATCCGGTCGAAAAATATTTGCCGGAGTTCAAGGGGCAACAGGTGAATCTCAGCACGAACGCGGCGCAGCCGGAACTCAAAGCGCCGCGCCATCCGATCCTCGTGCGCGAAATACTCAGTCACACAAGCGGCCTGCCGTTCAAGTCGGACATGGAAGAGCCGACGCTTGATTTGAAGCCCCTTGCCGAGCGGGTGCAGAGCTACGCCAAGATGGCGCTGCTATTTGAGCCGGGCACGAAGTCGAAGTATTCGAATGCCGGCATCAACACCGCTGGGCGCATCGTCGAAGTCGTCAGCGGGATGAGCTTTGAACGGTTTCTCGACGAGCGGATCTTCAAACCGCTCGGCATGAAAGACACCACGTTCTGGCCGAATGCCAGCCAGCTCACGCGGCTGGCGAAAGCGTATAAGCCGAATGCCAAAAAGGACGACCTCGAAGAATGCCCGATCGGCCAACTCAAGTATCCGCTCGATGACCGTGAGCGGCAGCCCATGCCAGCCGGCGGTTTGTTTTCCACCGCGAATGACGTCGCAATCTTCTACCGGATGATCGCGAACCATGGCATTTTCAATGGCCGCCGTATCCTCTCCGAAAAAGCCGTTGCACAGATGACTTCCGATCAATCCGGGGAAGCCAAGTCCGCGTACGGTTTCGGTTTCGGCACCAATGGCCGAATCGTCACCCATGGCGGCGCTTACAACACCAATTCGCGCTATGATCGCGAACACCAACTCATCACGATTTTCCTGGTGCAACACGCCGGTTGGGCCAGGGACGGAAAGAAGATTTTGCCTGCGTTCCAAAAAGCCGGAACGGACGCTTTCGGCTCCACACCTCCCGCGCCGACGGCAAACGCCGCGGCGGATGCGCACCTGGTCGTCGGCATTCCCGGTGAAGCGGAGGCGAAATCCAAAGTCGCGGTGCCAACCGTGTCGCCAGCCTCGAAAGAAAACGTTACCCTCTTCAACGAACCGGGCCGTTACGGCGGCTGGCCGGCCAATCACGGCCTCTGGCAGTGGGGCAATGAACTGGTGGCGGGCTTCGAGGTCGCATGGTACAAGCATCCGACCAACGATCACGCCGTGGACCGCAGCAAGCCCTTCGAGTGCTGGCAGGCGCGCAGTCTCGATGGCGGCAAGACTTGGAAAAACGAAAGTGACCTGCCGTTCCGCGAAATCGGTCATGAGAAGAAACCCGACCTGTTGAAGGAGCCGCTGGATTTTACCGCGCCGAATTTTGCGCTCATGTTCCGCTTCGGCGGTCTGCATGCGGGGCCGTCCTGGTTTTATGTTTCAAATGATCGCTGCAAGAACTGGCGCGGGCCATTCTCATTTGCCGTCGAAGGTATGGATAAGATTTGTACCCGCACCGATCTCATCGTACTTGGTCAACGCGATTGCCTGATGTTCGGCAGCGCAGCGAAGCTGAGCGACGACAAGGAAGGCCGCGTATTCTGTGCGCGCACCACGGATGGCGGGTTGACGTGGAAGCTCGTCTCGCTCATTGGCCCCGAACCGGCAACCGGTTATGCCATCATGCCCTCCACGGTGCGACTGGCGAGCGGTGCGCTGGTGACGACCATCCGCCATGGCGGGGGCCAGAAACACAGCATCGCTGCCTGGCGTAGCGATGATCTCGGCCAGCATTGGGCTTCGCTCGGCGACGCCACGCCCGACATCGGCAGCAATCCACCGGCGCTCGTGCAGTTGAAGGATGGTCGTTTGTGTCTGACGTATGGTTATCGCCGCCGGCCATTCGGCGCGCGCGCACGGATCAGCAGCGATGAAGGCCGCTCTTGGGGACCGGAAATCATTTTGCGCGATGACGGGCTTACCGGTGACCTGGGCTACCCGCGCAGTCTGGTTCGCCCGGATGGCAAGGTCTTCACCATCTATTATTTCAACGGCCCGCGTGATGAAGACCGCCCGATTCAGGGAACTTTCTGGACGCCGCCCGCAGCAACAGCAACCGCTCGACAAACCCAATGACCTCATTTACAACCGCTCCATATATGCATAACCAACTTGGCAACGCTGTCTTCATCGCCATCAGCCCTTCAAGCTGCTGCCGTGGAGTGCCGGAGGTTGAGGACCAATGGCAGCCATGATCAAGATTCGTTCCATTACGTTGTTGTGCGCGGCGCTGATCGTTTGGGCGGGCGTCGCCGAACCGCCAAAGCCGGGCTCCGCACTTCAGTCGTTCGTGGACCACCACGAACTCGCTGGCGCGGTCACTCTCGTAGCCACCGCTGACAAGGTACTCGACGTCCAAGCGGTTGGTTGGGCCGACCTCGCTGCGAATCAACCCATGCGCCCCGATTGCCTGTTTTGGATCGCCTCGCAGTCGAAGCCGATCGCGGTAACAGCGTTGATGATGCTTGTGGACGAGGGAAAGGTGAGCCTGGATGATCCGGTCGAGAAGTATCTGCCGGAATTCAAAGACCAGTGGCTTGCGGCGGAGCACGACAATCAGCATGTGTTGTTGAAGAAACCGCAACATCCCATTGTCGTCAGCAACCTGCTTAACCACACCAGCGGGATGCTTTACAAGACGTCAATCGAGCAACCGACGCTCGACCTGTTGCCGCTCAACGCGCGCATGCACGCCTACGTGATGTCGCCGCTCCAATTTGAGCCTGGCACGAAACATCTCTATGCGAACGCCGGCATCAACACCGCCGCCCGTATTGTCGAACTCGTCAGCGGCCTGCCGTATGAACGATTCCTCGCCGAACGCGTTTTCACCCCGCTCGGTATGAAAGACACAACGTTCCACCCCAACGCCGACCAACTCAAGCGCCTCGCCAAAGCCTATAAGCCGAACGCTGCCGGCACCGCGCTCGAAGAAGCGCCGATTCCCCAGCTCCGTTATCCGTTGGATGACCACACACGCTGCATCCAACCCGCCGGCGGTCTGTTCTCCACGGCCAGCGACCTGTTGAACTTCTACCGTATGATTCTCAATGGCGGTGTCTTTGCCGGTCAGCGAATCCTCTCCGAGCAGGCGGTTCGGCAGATGACCTCGAAGCAGACGGGCAACTTACCGCAGTCGTATGGTTTCGGGTTCGACACCCAGGGTGGGCGAATTGGTCATGGCGGCACTTTCGGCACCGTATCATCCATTGATCGCGAGCATCGGCTCATCACGATATTCCTGGTCCAATACGCCGGGCCGTCGTCCAATCTTAACAAGTTTGTCCCCGTTTTTCGCAAAGCCGTTGCGGAGAGCTTCCCTGCCTCCTCCCCGTAGTTGTTGATCCTATTGCATTCAAACCACACCCACATCAAACAAACAAGACCATGAGACATCATCGCTTCACCACCCTGCTAACCTGTGTCGCACTGACTGCGGGAACGACGGTGTTCGGGGCCGCGCCCAAGCCGGTCCCGACCCACGCGGACGTTGCCTATGGCCCGAGTCCGCGCCAGTTGATGGATATCCATGTGCCGACGAATGGGAGCGGCCCGTTTCCGGTTTTGATCTGGTACGGCGGCATCTGGAAGCCGAGCAAGCATGTGCCGGACCTCAGTCGCTTCCTGCCGAAACAAATCGCCGTGATTGGCGTGCAGTTGCGCACGCTGACCGACGGCGTGGATGAAAAAGCGAACCCGCCGGTTTGCTATGTGATGAACGACGCCTGCCGCGCCGTGCAGTTCGTGCGCCTGAATGCGGCGCAGTGGAAGCTGGACCCGCGCAAGATCGCGGTGGGCGGTGGCTCGCAGGGAACACTGCCCGCGCTGTATGTCGGTTGCGCCGGGAACCGTGCCGATCCCAAATCGGACGACCCCGTCGGCCGTGTCTCCACCAAGGTCACTGGCGTGGCGGCTTATCGCAGCCAGCCGAGCATTGACCCGAAGCGCATGCAGGAATGGGTGCCCGGCGTGAAGTGGGGAGCGCCGGCGCTGGGTTGCAGCTTTGAAGAATCCGAGAAGCGGCGCGATGAACTGCTGCCGCTCATTGAGAAATGGTCGCCCGAGGCGCTGTTGCACCAAGGCGCGGCCCCGATCTATTTTGAAAACAACTGGGGTTTGACGCAGCCGGAGAAGGTCACCGAGATGGATTACAAGGTTCACTCGCCCGCCTGGGCGCTTGGTTTCCAAAAGCTCGCCGAAAAAGCCGGTGCGGTCTGCCTCGTGAAGTATCCCGACCACCCCACCGAGGGATACCAAGATATCTGGGATTTCCTGGTGCAAAAGTTGCAAGCGCCTGCGCCTTGAAATCGGGCGAGCCGCTTCGGTTGCGGGTCTTTCTCGACCGTTCGTTGCTGAAAGCTTGGGCCCTCAACCCAGTCAACAATTGGTGAAAATACGGTTGTTTTGATGCCCACCTGCTGGGGTATTACCGCCAATGGTAATGGCTCCTTTCGTCCTTTTGGTCCTTGCTGTCTTTGCTGTCCTCCATCAGTCCTATTAGCCCCATTCCTCCCATCCACCCTATCTTCTGGCCTTATCCCGTCCATCAGTCCCATGCGTCCTATCCGTCCCGTTTTTCGTCTTCATTTTTATGCCAGCTAATTTTTTTGCCATGTCCGATTCCCTATTTTTCTGCAAAATCAGTTTCATTCCGCATTTGTTTCTTTGCTTAATCATTCCGCACTTCGAAATCCGCACTCCGAAATCGAGTATTCCGCATCCCCATTTGAATTATTTCCCCCTGGGAGGGAATCGCTTTTTCCATTCCTGTGTCACGCTCTCGCCCGTGGGTCATCACGGACCGCGCGTTTGCGGTCCGCCAGACACCGTGTGTCGCGACCCACCTGACTGAAAAATAGAACGACATAATATTATGAAAACTCAAATTCCGATGCAGGATCGTTTAAAATTCCAGCTCCTGACTCCAAACTCCCATCTTCTTCGACACGATTTTTTACCTGCCATTTTTATGCCATGCTCTTCGCTCCCCATTCGCGTCTATTCGCGTAATTCGCGGGCATCCCTGTCTCTCTGAAATTTGAAATCTGAAATCTGAAATTCCTATGTGGCCGCACAAATTCATCTCCCGCATCATCCGCCCCAAGATCATCAAGCCGGTCATCATCCGCGCCATCATTCGTGTTTCCCAGCGCCGGATCGGTCCGCGCCCCAAACCATCCCTCATCACCCAATACTTTCGCACGGCCCAACGATTCATGAACCTGGATCGGATGCTGTTTTCCAACAGCTTCGCCTGCTGCCAGAACTCGCTGCGCCAGCTTTTGGCGACCTTCCCGCAACCAAACTGCACCACCCCCCTGCAAAATGGACCAGCGGCGCTTGACTCGAAAACCTCACAACCGTCTGTTTTACACCAACTTATAAAAATGACATCCGTCGAAACCATTTCCTGAAAATTTCATTTTTGGTACAGAAACGGTCCAGTTTTGGTCCAGTTTTTATCCCCGTCGCACCAGTCATCATTGGACGTGGCCCCCCCAAGCGTTAGGCGGAGCCGTTTTTATCCCCCAACCTCGCCGGCTGGCGGATCGAGATTCAGCGTTTATGAACAATACTAAGGCTTGCCAATTCGCGCCAAATTGGAACACTGCCAGACGATTAACACATGAGCCTGCTTTATGAGCGCTGGCGCCAGGTGGCGAAGGAACGACGCAAGGAATTGGCGTTGCGGGATCTGGCCACCGGAGACGCCTGGACTTTCGAACAACTCGCCACCGCGGTGGAATCTTCCGCGCGCGGCAAGCCGGGTTTGATCTGCCCGCATGGGCATTCGGCGCAATTTATCCTGGCAGTATTGCGCGGCTGGCGGGATCAGTCGGTGGTATGCCCGTTGGAGCCCGGCCAAAAGCCGCCGGCGGTGCCGTTGCCGCCACCGGGCATCGCACATCTCAAACTTACCTCGGCCACCACCGGCCAGTCCCGGGTCGTGGCCTTCACGGGGGCCCAGCTTGCGGCGGATGCGGAGCACATCCTGCCCACCATGGGCCTGCGCCCCGAGTGGCCCAACCTGGCGGTGATTTCCATGGCTCACTCGTATGGATTCTCCAACCTGGTGTTGCCGCTGACCTTGTTCGGTATTCCGCTCCTCGTCGCGCCCTCGCCATTGCCAGAAGCCATGCGCCGGGCCGCGCAGCTTTTCCCGGCCATCACCCTGCCCGCCGTGCCCGCGCTTTGGCGCGCCTGGCATGAGGCGGCGGCCATCCCGAATACCGTTCGCCTGGCCATTTCTGCCAGCGCGCCGCTGCCGATCACTCTGGAGCGGGCCGTGTTTGAAGCCACCGGGCTGAAAATTCACAACTTTTACGGTTCCTCCGAATGCGGCGGCATTGCCTATGATTCCACGCCCACGCCGCGCCTGGACGATGCCTGCGTGGGCCAGCCCATGCGGCACGTGCGGCTCTCGGTGAATGATGAGGGTTGCATGCTGGTTCAGAGCCGGGCGGTGGCGGAAACGTATTGGCCGGAAGCCAGCCCGGCGCTGGGCCAAGGCCGGTTTCAGACCAGTGACCTGGCAGAAATGACCAGCGGGCAGGTCTTTTTGCGCGGGCGGTTAAGCGATCAGATCCATGTGGCCGGACGCAAGGTTTCCCCGGAACACGTGGAACACGCGCTGCGCCTGCACCCCGGGGTGCGCGACTGCCTGGTGTTTGGGGTTCCCAGCCCGGACGCCGACCGCACGGAAAGCATCGTGGCTTGTGTCGCCGGCAAACACTCGCTTTCCGCAGAAAGCTTGAAACATTTTCTCCTGGACCGCCTGCCCGCCTGGCAGGTGCCGCGCGAGTGGTGGTTGGTGGATTCGCTGGAAGCCAACGCCCGGGGAAAATTGCCGCGCGCGGAATGGCGCCGCAAATTCCTCGAACGGCAGAAAACGGATTTTGCCCGCTAATCACGCCAATGAACGCGAATGGAAAAACGTGGAAATTTGTTAGCGAGATAGGTAATTCCCGAGTTGAAATTATTTATGAACGATCTGATTTATAAAGACGAAGCATACAAGATAATCGGGGCTTGTTTCGAGGTATATAATGACAAAGGGTGCGGGTTTCTGGAAGCAGTCTATCAGGAATGTCTTGAAATCGAATTGAGCATGAAAGGCATTCCTTTTGTATCCAAGCCACAGGTTGCTCTGACCTACAAAGGGCATCCGCTAAAATGCACCTACCAACCCGATCTGATTTGCTACGGTAAAATTGTGGTGGAACTCAAAGCAGTGTCCACCTTGGTTGATGAACATCGCGCACAAGTGATCAATTATCTTAACGCCACCGGATACGAACTGGGGCTATTGGTCAATTTCGCGCACTACCCAAAGCTCGAATACGAACGATTGGCAAATACCCGAAAAAAATTCATTCCAGCAAATCTTGCAACCAAGCACGAATGAAATAATTTAAAAAATTCGCGTGATTCGCGGGTAAAATCCGGCTCACTGCGCGAAGCGCCAGTCCGGGGCCGCGCCGGGTTTCACCGGCAACTCCAGCATCACTCGGCGAATCAGGTCCACGGGGATGGCTCCCTGACGCAACACCGCATCGTGAAATTCCCGTTCGCTCATTTTCTTTTTGCCGACCGTTTCTTTGTGCAGCGTGTATAATTGCAATCCCCCAAGCATATAGGCCGCCTGATACAGGGGTGAGTAATCGTCACTGATATACCGGCGGACCTCGCTGGTCGCCCCCAGCTTCTCATGCCCCACGCGGGCCATCAGGAAATCCACCATTTGCGGCGGGGTCATCTCGCCGAGGTGAAATTTCAAACTGACAATAATGCGGGCGCAACGGTGCATCCGCCAAAACAACATGCCAACGCGCTCCTCGGGCGTGCGCGCATATCCCAGATCCCATAAGCGCAACTCCCAATACAGCGCCCACCCTTCCACGAGGAAAGGAGTGGCAAACAGACTGCGTTGCTGCTGGTAACGGGAGCCGACAAAGTTTTGCAGGTGATGGCCGGGGACCAGCTCATGCGGGATCACCAAGTGCATGAACGGGCGGTTGTTGCCGCGCATGGACATCACCTTGTCCTCATGTTTCATGTCCTCGCGCGCATACGCCACGAGCACGCTTTGCCCGCCATAGGCGGCGTAGGGCATGGTCTTTTGCTGCTCGCTGTTCAGCATCGTCAACCGCCAGGTTTCCTCGCACAACGGCGGCACCGTAACCAAATCATGCTCCCGCACAAACTGGACGGCGGCACGCCCCTCAGTGGCCACCACTTCCTCCTGTTTCCCCGGCGGCACATGTTGCGATTTCACACCCGCCAGTGCCGCTTTCCAATCCGCCACGCCCATGTCGGCGGCGGCCTTCCGCATCTGTTCTTCGCACCATGCGAATTCACGCTCGCCGATGGCAATCAACTCGCGCGGGGTGTAGGGTAGAAATTCAGTGGTGATCTCGGTTTGCAGCGCGGCGGCGCCAAATGGCTCGCCCACCAGCGGATCTTCCGGCTTGCCTTTGAGGCCGGCCAGCTCTTCGCGCAGACACTTCGCGTATTCCTCCAACGCCTTGGCCGTTTCCTCTTGGGGTTTCTTCAGCCACCAACTGAATTCAGGCTGAACACCATCATACGCGTTGAACCAATTCTTCAGGGTCTGCCGGACTTCATCCGTGGCACTGGCGGCGCGCCGGGCTAACGTGGCGGAAATCTTCAACGACGGCGCGTTCGTACCGGCGGTCTTGGACGGTTCCTCTTTGGTTTCGGTCGTTTCCTTCTTGTCGTCCCCGGTCGCCTTGTCCTTGGGTTTATCTTTCCGGCCCGCATCCAGCCGCTCGCGCAGTTTCTTTATCTGTTCAGGGACGCCGGCCAACTCGGTGGCGGCGGCTTGAGCATCCAACGGGGTCATGTGCCAGCGGGCCAGTTCCAGCTTCTGGATGGCCTCGCGAAACGGCAACAGGTCACGCATATCCTGCAACCGCTGGCGGTCGCGTTCCAGGCGAGCTTGGGAGCGCTGGAGCAAGTTGAGCAAAAGTGCCTGGTCCACCTGCCCCTGGACGTTAAGCTTTTTGAAACCGGCGATCTTCACCCGCGCCTGCCATTCCTGGCCCAAGCGCTCCAGACGATCAAATCGGGCCTCCGACCAGGGGAGGCTATAGAATTGGCCAACACTGTTGCGATCACTCTCGAACTGCTGAACCTCCGCCTCATAATCGCTGTTCGCCAGCGCGGCTGGTGGTGGCGTGGCCACCATGGAATTGCGGCCGAGCGCCAGGCATACGCCAACCACCAAACCGCCACCAACTTTTAAACTGCGCCTTGTAATCAATGAAAATGACATAGCTCAATCCTTGGTAAATCAAATCCAGCGGCTGCCATACAAATGCGACATAACCGCGATGGAAAACTTGGTGGCATGGGCCAGCGCCAGAAAGACCACCGGAAACAGGTTGATGAGGACAATGATGATGACGAAGCCCCACTGACTGAAGCGCATATAGGCCTCCTCGGTCATGCCGATCAAATACCGTAACACCCGCGACCCATCCAACGGCGGAATTGGCAGCAGGTTGAAGAAGCAAAGGAACATGCTCAGTGCGGCCAGGCTGATGCAATAATCAACCGTCGGCTCGCTCCCGGCGAACGCCCCGGCGCGCGCAATGGCCATGACGGCCACCGCCAGAGCCACATTCATCGCCGGCCCGGCCATGGAAACCAGGATGTCATCCACCGTACGTCGGCGCAGGTTGGCCAGGTTCACCGGCACCGGTCGGCCCCAGCCAATAATGAAACTGCCCAGCCCCGAGCCCGAGGCGGACAACCCAATCGCCAGCAATGGCAGCAGCACCGTCCCGAATATCTCAATGTGGGAAAGCGGGTTTAACGTGACCCGCCCTTGCAGATATGCGGTGTCATCGCCGCAACGCCACGCCGTATAGGCATGGCCGAACTCGTGAAACGTCACGATCACCACCATGCCAATCCACATCAATATCCCGTCATAAATCGCCTTTTCATCCATAAGCAGGTGGAAGGTAGCCCGGATAGTCCACTCTGCTCAATAATTAACTTGCCCGTTTGGATTAAACTGGTGAAATAACCACCACAATGAAAAAGCAAATTTCCACTTCGCAGGGCAGGTTGCCTGCTGGCAACTTGTTTTCCCGCCGTAACTTCTTGCAGACCACCGTGGCGGCGACCGCCTTTACCGTGGTGCCGCGCCATCTGCTGGGCGGTCCCGGACAAGTGGCCCCCAGCAACAAGATCACACTGGCCGGCATTGGCCTGGGGGGACAAGGAATGCAAGACCTGTCGGCGTTCCTGGAGTTCCCGGAAATCCAGGTCGCAGCGGTGTGCGATGTGAACCGCGAGAGTGGCGGTTACCTGTCATGGAACTGGGGTCAGGGCAAGGAACAAAAACCATGCGGTGCCGAACCGGCCCGGCGCATGGCCGAGGAGCATTACGGCAAAAATAAACCCTCCGGCCAGTATCGTGGCGTCAAAACCTACAGCGATTATCGCGAATTGCTGGAGAAAGAGGATGTGGATGCCGTCTTGGTTGCCACGCCGGATCATACACACGCGGTGATTACACTGGCCGCCCTCAAACGCGGTAAACATATTTATTGCGAAAAACCGCTCACCTACACCGTGGACGAGGCGCGGCGAGTCACTGAAGCCGCGCGCCAGGCCAAAGTCGCCACCCAATTGGGTAACCAGGGCCAGGCCGAAGAGCGCGCCCGGATCGTCCGCGAAATCATTGCCGACGGAGCCATCGGCGCGGTGCATGAAGTGCAGGTGTGGACCCCTGCCCGGTTCTGGACCTGGCCGGATTGGGAAGGCCGCCCGAAGGACACGCCGCCGGTCCCCGATGGCCTGCATTGGGACCTCTGGCTTGGGCCCGCACCGTATCGCCCTTATCATCCCTGTTATCACCCCTGGACCTGGCGCAACTGGCTGGATTTCGGCACCGGCCTGCTCGGCGACTTGGGATGCCATAAACTCTCCACGGTCTTCAAGGCGCTCAAGCTGGGGCATCCCACCAGCATCGAGGGCTGCTGCACCAAACAGAGCAATGAGACGTATCCGCTGGGTGAAATCGTTCGCTTTGAATTCCCCGCCCGGGGCGACATGCCACCCGTCACTCTCAGTTGGTACGATGGCGGCTTAAAGCCGCAACGCCCACCAGAACTGGAACCGGACGACCGCCAGGATGACATCGTCTATATCGGCGACAAAGGCAAACTCATGGGGCAACGGCTGATCCCGGATTCCCGCATGGACAGCTACCGCAAGCCGCCCAAGACCCTGCCACGCTCCCCCGGTCATTACCACGAATGGGTAACCGCCTGCCGGGGTGGCGAACGCGCCGGCTCGGACTTTGTGGATCACTCGGGCCTGCTGACCCAGGTTTGCCTGCTGGGCAACATCGCCGTGCGCCTGCAAAAAAAGCTGATCTGGGATGGCGCCAAATTCGAGTTCCCGAATGACAAGGCAGCCAACAAACTATTGCAACGCGAATATCGTGCCGGTTGGAACCTTTAAACCCAGACACCGAACCCTGAAAAACAAGCTTTGTAAATGAAAACGAACCTATCCCGTCGGCAACTGTTCCTCGGTGCGGCTCAAACCACCGCTTTATGCGGCTTGGGCTTGCCCGCCCTTAAACTGGACGCGGCGACTGAAGCCGCACCTGCCAAATTGAAGGTGGGCATCGCCACCCTGGGCTTCAACAACTACACCAACGCCGCATTGGCCAAGGAACTGTCTGCCTCGGGGTTCAAGCTCATCCAGTTGTTCCTGGTGCAGACCGATAGTAACTTCTGGAAATACAACCAGCGCTCCGATGTCTCCAGCCTGACGCCCGCGCGTTGCAAGGAAATCGCTGACGTGTACCGCGATGCAGGTATCACGATCCACAGTCTTGGCGTCTATGCCAATCTCATCCATCCCGACCCCGCCGAGCGCAAGGCCAACCTCGACTACTTCGCCGCCATGATGGATGTCGGCGGCCACATGGGCGTGAACACCTTCATCAGCGAAGCCGGTCATTTCCGCGATCCCAAGGAGCCCGAACCGCGTATCGCGCATCACTTCCAGGATGAAGTCTGGACCTACATGCTGGAGACTGGAAAGCAACTAGCCGCACTGGCGGAAAAACGCGACGCCAAGATATTACTGGAAGGTTTCTATCGCGGTTTCCTGGCCAGCGCCAAACGTCTGCGCCTCTTTTTGGAGGAAATCCATTCACCCCACCTTCGCGCCCTGCTCGATCCTGCCAATCTCATTGAAGTGAACGACCTTGATGAAATGTTTCAGCAACTGGCCCCGCACATTGATTGTCTCCACGCCAAGGACCGCAAGTACCATGTCGAACGCGGGGTACCGGCTGGACAAGGCTCATTGGACTACGAAAAACTGGTACGCCTCGCCGCCACCCACACCCCACACGCCCCCCTGGTGCTCGAATACGTCGGCCCCAAAGATTACCAAGCCGCCCTCGCCCACCTGCGCGCCGCGATGCAGAAGGTTGGGGTTCAGGCAGAATAGGCCTATTACCTAAGCGGTTGATGGAATCTAGATTGGTATATAAAATGCTTGTTATTTAGTGCTTATCCGTAAATAGATATTGTCTGTCGCCAGCAGATTATGGCTGC
>JBAXGN010000051.1 GCA_037139415.1 Verrucomicrobiota bacterium
CGTTGCGCGCCCTCGAACCCGGCCTGCCCATCGTGGGCATGTCCGGCCTGTTGGACGCCGCCGATAACTTGCCGGCACTGAAACTCTCCGCCATGCTGCGCAAGCCATTCGCCCCCGATGCCTTATTGCGCGTCCTGCATCAAGTGCTCCACCAGGCCAAATAATTGCGGATTGCGGAAATATGACCCGTTCATTCGGCGGAAAAATCTCGACAGGCCCGCCTGGCTGGGAAAGGCTGCAACCCGATTTATGGAAGCCTCCGCGAAAAAAATATTAGTGCTGGGTCTGGGCAACGACATTATCAGCGATGATGCCGTGGGTTTGTTCGTGGCGCGCGCCGTCCGCGAGCGCTTGGGCAATGCCCTGGAGGTGGACGTGGTGGATTGTTGTGAAATGGGTCTGTCATTGCTCGATTACATCGTGGGCCACAAATTTCTGCTGGTGGTGGATTCCGTCCAGACTGGCGAAGCCGCGCCCGGAACGATCCATGAGGTGGGCGAGGAAGACCTGAAGACACTGCCGGGCATGTCGCCGCACTTCCTCGGGGTGGGCGAAATTTTGGTGCTTGGGCGCACGCTCGGCCTGCCCATGCCGGGCGTGGTCAAGATTTTCGCCATCGAAGTCGCGGATGCCCACACGCTGTGCGAACAACTGACCCCCGAATTGCAGCAGGCCCTGCCGGGCATCGTGGAGCGGGCGTTGCAGGTGGTTCAGGCGTGGCGGTAGTGGCGTGGACCACCGATTAGTTTGCCCCAACAATTATTGGCGTGGCAGAAGTTAAGGCCGCTCCAACGGGATGGCACCCGGCAAGCCGACAAAATCAGCGATATTGCGGGTGAAAATTTTATCCACCCCGGCCAAGACGGCACTGCGGGCATGCATAAGGTCATGCACCCTTCCTCCCTGCACCCCCAGTTTGGTCGAATCCTCCAAGGCCGATAAAGTTTCCTCACCGGTCAATTCCCGCAACGTAAACTTTTTAGCCAAATGCTTAATGAGTTGCGCGGCATCTGCATTGCTCAACTTAACTGGCCCGGATTTGGTCGGAATGCCTCTGCCAGTAAGGTGGGAAAACACTTCACAAAAGGCATGCGCCCGAGTCACATCGCTAGGCATTATTTTATCCGCCACAGCCCGGGAAACCACTGCATTAAGCAACGCCGAACTATCCCAGTAAGTGCTCATCACGCGCCTCCCGCTCCTGCCGAATTTGTTCATCCAGCTTGTCAAAATCAACTTCAATGCTTGGTGGCAGCACTAACATATTCCGGTACTTGACCGGGCGAACAAAGCGTGCCTTCGGCTTAATCGGTACTAATTTTCGACCACGGATTTCTCCTTCTTCAAAACGCCAATCAACCTGATCTTTGACGGCAATGCCCGCCGCCCGACAAACATCTTCCGGAAGTGTCGTCTGCCTTTTTGCTCTGATTACGGTCGCGCTCATATAGTACAACTTTCGCACTCTTTTCCCTTTCAATCAAGCCCTTTCACCAAATTACCGTTACATGGATTATTCCTGGGACAACGCCCACACATGCGCCGGATGCAGCTCCAGCGCCTTTTTAAATTCGGCGGCGGCCTCCGGCTTTTTTCCCAGTCCTGCCAGGCCCAGTCCCTTGACGAAATGTGCATCGGCCTGGCGGACGCGTTCGGAGCGTTTCTCGCCAAACTTGGCAAAGTAATCGGCGGGTTCGCTGGTCAACAGTTCCTGGCCTTGCTGGACCAACTCCTCAAACAATGGCTTGGCCTCCGCCGTGCGGCCTGATTTTTGCAGCGCCAGACCGCGGTAATAGCGCGTTTCCGCCGCCCCGGCCTCACGGGCTTCGATAGCTTTAGTGAAATACTCCCGGGCCTTGTCGCCCTGTCCGGTAGCCTCATACGCCAAGGCGATGTGATACTGGATTTGCGCCGCTTTGGCGTCCCGTTTGGGACGTCCCACTTCGAGGTTGGCGGGATACAAGGCTGCAGCCTCGAAATCCTTGAGCGCGGCCGCAAAGCGTTGGGCACGCATCAGCGTCTGCCCGCGCAGTAACAGGGCGTCCACATAAATGTTGCGGATATCACTGCTGCCCTCCCAATTGTGGAAGCGATGGGTGGTGAGGATTTGAATGGCGTCATCCAGCCTGCCTGCCGCCATGAGCACGAGAATTTCCCGCGTCAAGGAATCATCACGCTGGGTAACGGTGGCGTGATTTTTCACGAGCAGCTCCAGCCGTTTTTGCACCGGTGTGCCGTTCGCCTCATATTGCACGTCCAACTCGTAGTAGAAACGCGGTTCCTTGGGATTCAATTCGACGGATTTTTCCAAACTGCTAATTGCCTTGGGAATATTCTTTTCATGCTGGGCATAAGCCATACCGAGATTGCGGTGGACGAGAGCACTTAAATCTTTCTGGTCTGAGTTGGAATGCCAGGCAATTCGCTCACGTGCTTTTTCCCATGCCCTGATGGCATTTTCAGGTTGGTTGTCGTAGAGAAGGTTACCCAAGTGATAATCTGCCAATGCACCTCGGCTGTATGATACATGCTTGAAAACCTTTAGGGCTTCGAACTGAAACGGGAATTGGTTTATGAATAATTTTTCATCAGCAAAATGATATTGTATATCGTAGCCGTTGTCTTCAAAGCCTGGCGTAAAATATCCAGCGTAATAGTTGAACAAGGGATCATCCGCCTTTATGCCTGCCCCCGTTATTGACCATGCTATGTCGCCCGCCTCCCGTTCAAATCCTGCATTGGCATAGTCCATCACCAATTCAAGCAGGCTGGCTGTTCCCGATTTCAGTAATGCGTCAGGAATCCTTACAGTCGGCCCGTCAAGCACGGGAGGACGTAACGTTTTATAGTCAGTACGTGCATCTGACAAAAACCGCTCTATCGGCGCCCAGGCATCGAGTGGATCAATGGCCAGCACCTGCGCTGCCATGCGCGATGCGTCCTCAAAGCGGCTCAGACTTCTGAGAATCACTGATTTGAGGTTCAACGCCCTGGGGTTTCGGACATTGGCAACCAGGGAACGCTCGATCAATTCAAGCGCGGCAACATAGTTTTTCCGATGGCACTCGATCTCGGCGAGTTGATAGTAACTTGCCGCTTGCCAGGCAGGGCTCCAAACAGCTTTCTGAAACGCCTCCTCGGCAGACGTCATGCTGTTTTGCCAAAGCACACGTTTTTCCATCCAATTTTCTGTAACTAACGCCCGTCCCCTAAATGCCACTCCAAGATAATAAAACGCCTCACCATCCTTGGGCCGGATATAGTTTGCCGTAGCCCGCGTGATCGCGTTGCTGAGATATTTGGCGGCTTCCTCCCACCGCCACTGTTTGCACAGCAGGATGCCCATGGCAGTGTTGGCTCGAAAATCACCGGAATCACGCCGCAACATTTCCTGATAATACGACGAGGCCTCAAAGGATGGGCTATTCAGTTGCTCAACCCGCTGACCGGTGAAATATAGTTCATCTGCACTGGCGTAATCTTTCGGATTTTTCGGACGTTCGACTGGTTTGGGCATGGGTGTGGCTTGAGCAGCACGGGGTTGATAACTAACCAGGATGGGTTCTTTGGTGCGGTGCCAACCCTTTGGTGCGACGGTCACGGCAAGGTCTTTAAGAAACTCTTCATTCAAGGTGAACTCGCTGGTCCTGACTTCCAGCTCCACCGGTTGTTGCGGACTGATGTTGGTGGTCCAAGTC
Organism: Verrucomicrobiota bacterium; assembly: GCA_037139415.1. NCBI lineage: Bacteria > Pseudomonadati > Verrucomicrobiota > Verrucomicrobiota bacterium. The sequence continues at coordinate 3,699 of JBAXGN010000051.1, forward strand.
CAAACCACATTGGTTTTCCATATCGCCAGGGCAACCTCGGCATTGGTGACCGTTTTTGTGGTATTGACCCGGACTTTGACCAGCCCGTTCGTCAATTGCAGGTTCACGGCGGCATCACGCGTGGCGGCCTGTACCCCGCCCAGGTTCCGGACCGGATACCACCAGTGTTTCCATTCGCGGGTTTCGCCGGGCTGGATCCAACTGTAATCGGGCTGGTTATCGGACCACGCGCCAGCCATGAGTTCAAGGTAGGGACCATCATCATCGGTCAGCACCTTGCTCCACATTTCGCCCTCCGGGCCGTTGCCCCATTCAAAGAATTTTTTACCGGGCGCAACGTGATGATCCGCCCAATGGATCACCCCCGCCTGTTTGCCGTGATCGTAACCGCCGAACCAATCATCTGTGTCGTTCCAGGCAAAGAAGGAGACCGGCGAGGGATGATTCTTCCACCAACTGATGTCCACCCCGCGTGTGTAATCCACGCCGCCATAGACTTGCCGCGCAATGGGCCAGCTTGCGAATTCCGGCTTGCTGTGCTGCACCGCCCATTCGGTGGAGGGCGGGAAAATGACCTGGTACTCCGGCCCGCAATGGACGGCCGGGTTGATCCAGAACAGCATCGAGTGGGCAAACGGCGTCCGGTTGAACACCTTGCAACTGAGTTCCAGGTAACTGCGGTCCGGGTACAGCGTCATGCCCACCAGCCAGCGCATGCGATGGCGCAACTCGGTTTCACCCACCCAAATGGTTTTGCTGCCATCGGTGTTGGTCACCGTGGTGTAATCCACCGGCGAAAAACTCGTGGCCCGGTGATGATGCGGAATGTTCCATTCCACCCCGCCGGAAATCCACGCGCCCAGCATCCCAATCAACGCGGGTTTGATGACGTGCTGGCGGTAAAAGAAATTATACCCGTTGCCCTTGTCCACCGCTGAGAAGATGCGTCCGCCCAATTCCGGCAACACACCGATCTTGATATAATCATTTTCAAGGTACACCAGCGTGTACGTTTTGTTGGTCTTGATATCCAAGAGCTGATCCTGAACCGGGTACGGATAAAACGTGGCCTTGGCGCCCTGGTAGGTGCGACCACTGTAAAAGCGCGGGATCGGGCTGGGCGGTGCCGCCAAATAGGTGGGAATGACTTCATTGGTCACCCACAGCCGGACTTCGCTGGCAGCGACCTCCAGAACGGTAACGCAAAACAGGACAGCACAGAAGCCAGTGCGGAACCATGAGCCGAGAGCTTGCTTGGCGGATTTCATGGAGTCAATGAAACTACGTTTAACGGTTATCGCCAAGGGGAAAAATCAAAAGACTGCAAGGACAGCAAGGACAACAAAGACGGGGGACGATGAAGATATGGAATGTTTATGGTCTGTGGCGCTGCTGGCTGTCACGCTCAGCAAGGCGGGTACGGGTCATGCGCTCCCGGAGGCCGCCTTGCTTGATAAAGGCTTGTTCCTGCTGACGGATCTGCCGATCCAGTAAAACACTGGTAACCCGGATCAGGCCGATAATGACGTTGGCGCAAATGGCGGGGTCCGGATGTTCGATGCCTTTTTGGAAAGTGGCATACGTGGCATTTGGAATGCGGTTCAGTTCGCGCAGGCGCGCTACATACCGATGATTTGCAGGCCACTCCTCCAATTTGCGCGTGCGTAGAAAATCACGATAATCCGCCAGTAGTTCCTCCAGACTCGCACGGGCCACGTTGGTCAGTTTGATCTCGGTTTCGGTTGAAGTGGCGGAAGCCATGCTGCCTTCGATGATGTTTTGTTTTCCAGAACGCGCGGCTTGAATCATTTGATCGTATGTACGATCACGTTTATCCAAGAAACGTCCGCAGAAATAAACGGTCGCATCATAGACAATCTCCGCCTTTTGATAGGAAAACAAATGCTTATAACCACCATGCGGTGGAATGAACCCATCATGCTTGGACGACGCGGTGGTCCCGTCTTGCAGTCTTTGCTGTCGTTCGTTCACCATGTATGGCGTTGTACCGTCCAATCGGGCGGGTATAAAGACATTTTTTGCTCATGTTCAAGATTGAATTCCCTGCACACACACCTTATGCTTATTCGAACATATTATGAAATACGCTACTTTGTTTGCCCATTGGACGATGGCCGCCATGTTCGCATGGTGTTGCTGCATCACGCTGCATGGCACCGTCAAGGAATCTGGTCGTGACATCCCCCTTGTGAAGGAGGTGGATGTGCTGGTGGTGGGTGGGTCGTCGGGGGCGGCCAGCGCGGCGATCTCCGCCGCGGAAGCGGGCGCACGCGTTTTCCTGGCGGCACCGCGTACTTATCTGGGTGACGATCTCTGCGGCACGTTGCGGCTCTGGCTGGAGGAGGGGGAAACGCCGCAGACGCCCCTGGCCAAAAAATTGTTCGCCGCGCCCACCAATGAGCCGGCGGTCTTTGACGGGGCCATCAACCGGCCCCCGGATGCCTTGGATTTCACCTACACGACCAGCCTGCCATCCGTGTTGCCGCACAAGGACAGTTCGCCGCCGTCCAAGCTCAAGGATGGCTTGTTCGAGCGTCCGGAATCGCAGAGCGTGCAATACAATGGCGACGTGGAGGTGGTCACCGACCTGGGGTCGGTGCTGCCGGTCAAAGAGGCGCGCGTGGTCCTTTTTCAAGGTACCGATTACAGCGCGGCCAGCGTGGCCATCCAAGTGAGCGCGGATAAGAAACAGTGGCAGGACCTTGGCAAGCAGACCTGCCCGGATTCGGCCCAGGAACGCACGCTGGTAGTGAAACCACTGGGTCTGCCGACACGTTACGTGCGTTTCCAAATACAGCGGGCCGAGAGTTCCAAACGGGTGTTGCTGGGCGAAATCATGTTGATCGGAGCCACCGCCACCGCCAAGGCGGAACCCACGCCGCCGCCACCTTTCCCGAAAACCGAGGTTCCCAAGGAATTGGCCCGGATCGCGAAGCCCATGCAGGTCAAGCGGGTACTGGATGAAGCGCTCGTGGAGGCCAAGGTGGATTTTCTATTCGGCTCTTATCCCACCGAATTGCTGGTGGACGCACAAGGCAAGCCGTGCGGCATTGTAATGGCCAACCGCTCGGGTCGCCAGGCGGTGATTGCCAAGGTGATCATTGACGCCACCCCGCGCGCCACCGTGGCGCGCATGGCTGGGGCGCAGTTCCAACCGTATCCCGTCGGCGATCAGGTCTTTTATCGCACGGTAGTGGGCGGCGCACCGAAGTCCGGCCCTAACCTCACCGCGCGGCTCCTGAATGAAACTTATCGCGCCACCGGCCTCAAGAAAGGGGTGTATGACGCCGGGGTCATCGAGTACACGCTGCGCCTGCCGATGCGAGATGGCAGTTATGCCGCGTTTGCTGAAGCGGAGCAAAAGGCCCGCGATCTGACGTGGGATTCCGCGTCACTGGATGCCTCGGATAGCCTCTTCCAAGTGCCGCCGGACGCCATCAAATCTGCCAAAGCCGGCACGCGGCCCTGGACGGATGTGCCATCGCTCGAACTGGACGCGTTCCGGCCATCCGGCAGCACCCGGATCTTCATCCTGGGCGGTTGCGCCGAAGTGGCGCGCGAAGTTGCCGCCCAACTGCTGCGCCCGCTGAATCTGATGGATATGGGTACCCGGCTCGGCAAAGTGGCGGCCAAGGAAGCCCAATCCCTGCCCGCGCCGACCGGACCGACGGTGGCCAGCAGCACCGCCATCAAGGAAGCGCCCGGCACAAGCACATTCCCAGGCGAAGTGCGCGAGTTTCTTGGCGGCCTGCGTCCCGGTCAGCGCAAGGGCACCACGGTGCGTTCGCCAGATCGCACCCTGCCGGTGCTGGGCATGTACGATGTGGTGATTGTCGGCGGCGGCACGGGCGGCGCGCCGGCCGGCATTGGCGCGGGACGCGGTGGTGCGAAGGCGCTGGTGATCGAGTACCTGCACGGCCTCGGCGGCGTGGGCACACTGGGCATGATCAGCACGTATTATCACGGGTATCGCGGCGGCTTCACGGCGGAGGTGGATAAAGGTGTCGCGGGGCTGCATGCGACCAATCGTCCCGCCCGGCAAAGTTCCTGGGAGATCGCGCCCAAGGTGGAGTGGTGGCGCGCGGCCAATCGCAAGTCCGGCACGGAAATCTGGTTCGGGGTGCTGGGCTGCGGCGCGTTCATCGAGAACGGCATCGTCAAGGGCGTCATTGTGGCAACGCCCGAGGGACGCGGCGTCATCATCGCCAAAACCGTGATTGACAGCACGGGCAACGCGGATGTCGCCGCGGCTGCCGGCGCAAAATGCACGTATACCGACGCGGATGACGTGGGCGTGCAAGGCACCGGATTGCCGCCGCTGGAATTGGGCGCCAGCTATACGAATACCGATTACACGTTTGGCGATGATACCGACGTGGTGGATTTCTGGCAGCTCTACATTTTGGCCCGGCAGAAGTTCAAAAACGCGTATGACCTTGGCCAGTTGGTGGACACGCGCGAGCGCCGTCGCATTGTGGGCGATGTCACCATTTCGCCCATGGACATTATCCTGGCCCGCACATACCCAGACGCGCTGGTGCTCTCCAAGAGCAATTTTGATTCACACGGTTTCACGGTCCATCCGTTATTCGTGGCGATGCCGCCGGATAAAAAGAGCCTGAGCCTCTGCGTGCCGATGCGGGCACTGTTGCCGCAGGGTTTGGACGGCATTTTGGTGACGGGCTTGGGGGTGAGCGCCCATCGCGACGCCATGCCGGTTATTCGCATGCAGCCGGATATCCAGAACCAGGGCTACGCTTGCGGTTACGCAGCGGCCATGGTGGCCAGCAGCGCCAGCACCATCCGCCAAGTGGATATGAAAGCGTTACAGAAATACCTGGCCGAAGTCGGCATCATTCCCGAAGAGGCCTTGTCGTATAAGGATTCTTTCCCCATGCCCAAGGAGCGCGTGGAGGAAGCGGTGGCAAACGTCACCAAGAGCGGCGACAAAGACAAGGAACTGGACGGCGTGGTGCGTAATCGCGATGCGCTGGCGGTCATTTTTGCCCAGCCGCAGGATTCCATTCCGATGCTGGTAAAAGCCCACGCCAGCGCCAATGGTGATGACAAGCTCGCCTACGCGCACATTCTGGCGATGCTGGGCAACACCGCTGGAGCTCCCACGCTGGTCGAGCGCATCAAGAACTCCGCGTTCGACAAAGGTTGGAATTACAAAGGCATGGGTCAGTTTGGCCGCAGCCTGAGCGAACTGGATTCCTATATCGTGGCCCTGGGACGCACTCGCCATCCGCAGGCGTTGGAGGTCGTGCTGGAGAAAGCCCGCACGCTGGATGCCACCAAGGAGTTCTCTCATCACCGCGCCTGCGCCATGGCGCTGGAAACGATCGGTGACCGCCGGGCCGCCCCGGTGCTGTATCAGGTGCTGCAACAACCCGGTATCATGGGCCATGCCACCCCGAACATCGCGGAAGCGCGGCGGCAGGTGTTACCGGGCGGGGTGGAAGACAAGCAACGCAACGCAGCACTGCGCGAAATTGTGCTCGCCCGCGCCCTCTACCGCTGCGGCGACCAGGATGGACTCGGCGAGAAAATTCTTCGCGAATACGCGAGCGATCTGCGCGGTCATTTTGCGCGTCATGCCCAAGCGGTGCTCGACCTGGGGAAGACCGCGAAATAATGGCCGATTGCGGGGAGTCAACCGGTGTTTGGATTTACAGCATGAACGGCACGGCCGCCAGCAGACCGGATGCGCGAAAATCCGGCATCTGCCGTAACGGTTCATCGTAGCCGTAATCAATGAAGATGGTTTTGCAGCCGGCGGCATGGCCGCAATCGATATCGCGCCAGCGATCACCCACCATGAAACTGCGCCCCAGGTCAATGCCCAGATCCCGCGCGGCGCGGAGCAACATGCCCGGGCGCGGCTTGCGAAATTCGCTCGGCGGATTGCCGCCGCCGGCATCGTAGCACACTTCGACACGGTCAATCGGCAACGCCCGGCATAGATGCGCGTGAATTTCCTCGACGACCGATTGCGCGAGCGTGCCGCGTCCGACATCCGGCTGATTCGTGGCCACCACGAGCAGGAAGCCTGCTTGCTTCAATCGGGCACACGCCTCCGTCACCCCCGGCAGCAAAATGAATTCTTCAATGGAGACCGGCGGATACGGCTTGTTGGCAACCACCTTGGGCTGGTTGATGACGCCATCGCGGTCCAGGAACACGGCGCGTTGGAGAGGTGTGGGCATGATTGAACGTCAGGGATACTGTGCAGCAGTGTTAGTAGTAAGTCAGCAGCAAAACCGAAAGCCGAAGACCGAATTCCGAAACCCGAAGGGAAGGGTGAGCGCGATATATCCAGCCCCCCACCTTCATGACGTTTTCGGTATTCGGCATTCGGACTTAAAATCGCCTACTTCGTGCTTTCCCACTTGGTCCGGTTCATTTTGAGCCCGGGATGGGATACAATCAGATGCCAGACCACTGCTTGGAATGCCTCGGAGTGCGGGGTGACATGGTTGGGATTGACGGTGGGCACGATCACGCAGGCCGTGGCTTCCTTGGCGGTGTACCCGCCGTCGCGACCCACAATCCCTAGGACGGAGGCCCCGACCTGCTTGGCCAGTTGGATGGCGGCCACCAAGTTCGGGCTGACATTCTTTTCCAAATTACCGCCGCCGACGGAGAGAATAAGCAAGGCGTCTTTGGCAGTGATCCGGCTGCCTTTAAGCCACTCGGCGAAAATGGTGGCCCAGCCTTCATCGTTGGTGCGGGCGGTCAATTCGCTCACGTTGTCGGTGGGCGCGTAACATTCAAAGCCACAGATTTTGCGGAAATCGTTGACCGCGTGCGAGGCGTTGGCGGCACTGCCACCGACGCCTAGAATGAACAGGCGACCGCCGTGTTCGCGCACCCGGGCCAGTTCTTCCACCACGCGTTCAATGGCGGCGGCGTCCAGTTGGCTCGTCACCTGTTGAACCTCAGCGAGAAATTGTTGCGAGAAGGTTGACATAATCAGTTATGGAAAAGGTTACGTTTCGAGTGGCGCTAAAAAAAGGTTCAGGGAGTGATCGCCAGACGCTCGGGATTGCTTTCCGGCAACATCAACACGCCCTGCTCCTTGTACGGTTTGAGCATGAAATGCGTTGCGGTGGAGATGACACCATGGATGGTGGCCAGTTTTTCGGAAACAAAGGAGGCCACTTCGCGCAAGCTGCGGCCTTCAACGACGACCAGCAAGTCGTAGCCGCCGGACATCAGGTAGCAGGAGCGCACCTCGGTATATTTGGCGATGCGTTCGGCCAGGCGATTGAAACCGCCGCCGCGTTCCGGGGTGATCTTGACTTCAATCACCGCCCGCACGTATTCCTCTCCGAGTTTTTCCTCGTTCAATATGGCGCGGTAACCCAGGATTACCCCGTCTTTTTCCAGGGCCTGAATTCTCGTCAGCACGTCCGTTTCGCTGCAATTGAGCAGCGCCGCCAGTTGCGAGGGTTTCAGCGCCGCATTTTCGCGCAATAGACCTAATAATGCATCCATGGCGGCAAGCTTTAACCAATTGTTGCCGCTTGGAAATAAAATTTTACGGAATTCACAAGCGCCCTTTTTCCCGCCATACTTCCGCCGATGACTGCCGAATCAGCATACCGGCTGGTGCAACTGGCCAATGGCACGTACAGCGTTCACGCGCTGCGCGAGCGGGAGACGTTTCATCCCGTCATCGGCCCGGTGGCCGAGGCCGAGGCACTTTACGTGCGCCAGTTGCGGCTGCCGGAGCGGGCCGCCCGCCAAACCGGTGAACTGGTGATCTGGGATGTCGGGCTGGGCTCGGCAGCCAACACGCTGACCGTGTTGCGCGCGTTGCAACCGGCCACTTGCCCGGTGCGGATCATCAGTTTTGACCACACTTTACAACCCTTGGAATTCGGCCTGACCCATGCCGCTGAACTGGGCTATTATGGAGGGTACGAAGCGCCGATCACCCGGCTGCTGCAAGACCACCAGGTTCAGTTTACGGATGGGTGCCATGCGGTGCATTGGGAGGCGCGGCTGGGGGATTTTCCAAGTTTCGTGCGCAGCCCAGTGGCGCGGACATTGCCCGCGCCGCACGCTATCCTATTCGATGCCTACTCCCCGGCGCGGAATCCCGAAATGTGGACGCTACCGCTGTTTCAATGCGTGTATCAACTGCTGGACCCGGCGCGACCATGCGGCATGCCCACGTATTCACGCAGCACGCTGTTGCGGGTAACCCTGTTGCTGGCAGGCTTCTACGTGGGGGCGGGGCACGCCACCGGGGAAAAAGAAGAGACCACGATTGCGGCTAACAGCCTGGACCTGATTGATGAGCCGCTGGACCACGCCTGGCTGCAACGCGTCAAACGTTCCACCAGCGCCGAACCATTGCATGAGCCGGTGTATCGCCAGACACGGCTATCTGCGGATAACTGGGATAAACTGCTGCAACACCCGCAATTTCATGAGGCCTTGTAACCGTTTGGCGCAGATAATTATCTCATTGGGAAGTAATGGCGAGTTTACGCTGTGTTTACGTGGACGACCTGCGGCCCAAACAGGAGTGGGAAGCGGATTCGGAACAACAGAAAAGGCAACGACAGACATTGCCGCCCACCAAAGCTTCCGAACAAAGTAGAGCCCCAACACCGACACGTGCCAATTAAGGCTTCAAAAATACTCTGCATAAAACTGTTGACCGGAGGAAAGACGACGGTTAAATTCCCTCTCCCTTTTGGGTGTGAGTTCCAGAGTAGCTCAATGGTAGAGCACGCGGCTGTTAACCGTGTGGTTGTAGGTTCGAGCCCTACCTCTGGAGCCAATTTTTGTTTTGCGCATGTACTGGGTGTACGTCATCGAGAATCTCTCCGGCATGTTTTACGTGGGCCAAACGGATGATTTGGATGCCCGCCTCGCCAATCATAACCGCACGGACAAGACCGCCGGTAAATTCACCAGGAAGCATGGCCCTTGGCAATTGGTCTGGAGCGAAGCCCACCCAACTCGTGTAAGTGCCATGGCGCGGGAACGGCAGATCAAGGCCATGACGTCTGCGCGCTGGATTCGCGCGAACTTGCTCGACGGTAGAGTCCCGACGCGTTGGGATCTCCATCCCAGCCACCTTGCACAGTTCTTCCGCCGGGAAACCGGCCTTTCCCCAAGCGATTATCGGCAGCAGCGTTGACGGAGCTACGCGGGATACATCAGTGGAACATCGTGGGGGGCGCCATTTCGGGACATGGGGGGAACACCCCATATCTTCCCGCAGCCCGGCTGATACCATTTAGGGCGATTTATGACTACCTCGGATTCGGGGCTGGGCGTACTTTTAAGCAAGATCGCAACAGGTCGAGCAAGACCCCGTGCGACAGGTTGACAAACAGGTGTATTGTCACCTCAATATATGAATGCAAAAATTGAAATTATGAACACGACCAAAACCAAAGCCTTCGCCGCGCAAAGCGCGACCTCACCACTGGCCTCCGCCACCATTCCGCGCCGCGCGCCGACCCCACGCGACGTGCAAATCGAAATCCTCTATTGCGGCATCTGCCATTCGGACCTCCACTACGCGCGCAACGAGTGGAGCAGCCTGATGCAGACCGTTTATCCCTGCGTGCCGGGGCACGAGATTGTCGGCCGCGTCACGAAGGTTGGATCGGCCGTGACCAAGTTCCATCCCGGCGATCTTGCTGGCGTCGGCTGCCTGGTGGATGCCGATCTGTCATGTCCCCATTGCCGCGCGGGCAACGAGCAGTTTTCGCCCACCCAGGTTTGGACGTATGGCGGGACTGACAAACATCTCGGTCTGCCCACTTATGGCGGTTATTCAGAAAGCATCGTCGTGGACGAGCACTTCGTCCTCCGCACGCCGACCAACCTTCCGCTCGCTGGAGTCGCTCCGTTGCTCTGCGCCGGCATCACCACCTATTCGCCGCTGCGCCACTGGAAGGTCGGCCCGGGCAAGAAGGCCGGTATTGTTGGGTTGGGTGGACTCGGGCACATGGGCGTGAAGTTTGCCCGCGCCTTCGGGGCGCACGTCGTGGTTTTCACCACTTCTCCCTCCAAGAAAGACGATGCCATCCGCCTCGGCGCCCATGAGGTCGTCCTGTCGCGCAACGCCGACGAGATGAACAAGCACGTCGGCAGTTTCGACTTCATTCTCGATGCGGTCGCCGCCACGCACGATGTGAACGCCTATCTCAATCTGCTGAAAGTGGACGGCAATCTCACCCTCGTCGGCGCGCCCGAGAAGCCGCACGCCATCTCCGCTTTTTCGTTGATCATGGGCCGCCGCAGCCTGTCGGGTTCTCCCATCGGCGGCATCGCCGAGACCCAGGAGATGCTCGATTTCTGCGCCCAGCACAACATCACTGCGGACGTTGAAGTCATCCCGATCCAGAAGGTCAACGAAGCCTACGACCGCATGGCCAAGGGCGATGTAAAATACCGGTTCTCGATTGATATGGCCTCGCTCAAGGCGGAATAACCAGCGCAACCATTCAGGCACTACATTTGAGGCACTGGAAGGAACTATGAGTTGGAGCTAGCCATGAGTGGAACCGCCCAACAAGGCTAAACGATTTCTCATTGCTTCTGGCGGCATCTGCAAGTAGCGTCACACTATTATGACTGATCACGGCATGGTTATTCCCCAGGTCCCGTTTGCGGCGTGGCAAACATTGCATGATGCCGCCGCACGTTTCATGGCGTTGAAACCCTGGACCGACATGTACGATACCGATTATTTGGGCATCACCGATCCGCAAACCGGCCAACTCCATGTCGGGATGGTGATGGGGAATTTGGGCCAGTTCCATGCCTTTGCCATGTACCGGGAACGCGAAGGGATTGAATTCTGCCGGACAGTACAAAACCTTGATGACGAATGGGCGGCGCGGCCGGATAATGCTCTGCGCCAGAATGTCATCATGGGCGAGTTCACCACCAAAAAGGAGCTGGATGAAACGGATCTTGCGGTGCTGGCTGGCATCGTTTGGAAGGGGCCCAAGCGTGGCGCGCAATCTCATGTGCGATGTCGCAATTCCCGGCCGAATCTTTTTCCCTGGTACCTTGATGCCGAAGAAGTCCGGATTTTGACGCTGGGTTTTGACTTGATGACGGATTACTGCGAATACCGCCGGGGAGGGAATCTGGTGTTGGAAGCCGACGAAAAACACCTGCCTTCCGTCCGCATGGATGGGTCGGCTCCCAAGTATTATTTGCGGGAATGGCCGGTGCAGGCCCCCTTGCCGGACGAACCGGATGGATCGGCCGCTTTTATGGAGCGGGCAACGCGGTTGAAAAAGCAGATAAGCAAGTCACATGGCTCATGGGAACTGGGCAATTGGCCGATCTGCATGCCCACCCATTCGGCAACCCGGCCCTACTTTCCTGAAATGGTGTTGGCGGCGGATGAGGTGTCCCATTGCATCCTGGCCACCAAACTGGCCAATCCGTTCAGCGACCAGCCTGGCAACGTCCTCGCAACCGTATTGCTGGACGGCATCGAAAAGTCCGGCTGCAAACCCGAGGAAGTTCAGGTTTTCCCCTCGCGGCACAACGCGACTTTGAAATCCCTGTGCGCCTTGCTTGGATTTCCCTTGGTCGAGCGCGATGAGCTACCCACCTTTGAGGAGGCGTACCGGGATTTTGACGAGCATATTCAGCATGTAAAACCTTGTTGATGGCTGGCCATTGCATATACAAGTTGCATTAACTGGAATCAGGAGGTATGCTTATCGCGTGAAAATGGTGATGACATGGCTGGTGGGACTGCTGATCGCGGTCGGGTCATTCCTTTTCCAGACCCCTTCCGCCGTAGCCGCACCAGCCAAAACTTGTGCCTGCGCCGGTTGCCAGTGTGGCGGACATTGCGGGTGCAGCGCGGACCAGCCAAAGGCTCCGGCCAACCCGGTGACTCCCCCGTCTTTCAACGGGATTCAGCGCCTGGATTGGGTCGGTTTGGCGGCGGTGCCAGTGCAACGCTCGCTCCCTCCGTCGCACATCGTCGCGTATGCTGCCGGGCAAACGGTCATTCGCGAGTCGCTTTGCGCAGTTCCCATCTTCCAACGGAATTGCAGTTTCCTCATTTGATTCCCGCCCGCCACGCGTGAAGTGTCGAAATTTATAACGCCGTTGACCCAACTGGCGGATGATTTCGGTCCCTTTCCCGGTTTGCGCGTGATTTTCCCAGGAACGGTTCTCCCGCAGAACCGCGGTCATTTACCCAAAGCAATTTTATGAGCCGCCGCTGGTGGCAAGACGAACGATGCAAAAACAACAAATACCGATTATCAAATGGAACGAAGACGGGGATGAAAATCCGAAGGCCGAAGACCGAAGTCCGAAAGAAGACCGAAGTCCGAAAGAAGACCGAAGGCCGAAGGCTGAAACACACGACCTGAGGAATGCTACTTCGGATTTCGGGGATCGGCTTTCTTTCGGCATTCGGATTTCGGTTTTCGGAATTCTCCTGCTACTGGCGGGCTGCCATGGCACACCCATTGCCACCGAGAAAAGCGCCCGGCAAAATGTGGCGCAAGTTGGCGCGACCTATCGCCCGCATGAAGCCAAACCGCCCCTGCCGGAACTCTCCACTAATGCCCCGCTGCAAACGTTCCTGACGTATGCCCTGCTGAACCAGCCCCGGGTGGAAGCCGCCTTTTATGATTGGGCGTCCGCCGTGGAACGCATCACCGTGGAGCGGGGCCGCCCTGACCCGCAGTTGAAGCTGACGGCGAACATCCAGGATGCCATCAATGGACTGTTATTCGGTTTCATGACGGATCTGCCCGGTCCCGGCAAGCTTGCGGCGCAAGCCGAAGTGGCCGCCGCCGAAAGCCGGGTGAAATATTACGCCTATGAATTCACACTGGTGCAAGCCGCCTACGACGTGAAGAAAGCATATTATCAGTTGCATTTTCTGGCGGACAAACTGCGCATCAACCGCGAAACGCTCGCCCTGCTGAACGACCTGGAGAAACTGGCGCGCTCGCAGAATGAGGTGGGCAAGGTCACGTTGCAGGACGTGCTGCGCGCCCAAATCGAGCAGGACCGCATGCAGAACGAGATTGCCAATCTGGAAGATTCACGCCTGCCATTGCTGGCCCAGTTCAAGGCCGCACTCGGACTGGCGGGCACCCAAGCCAACCCGCCTGTTCCGCACCAGTTTGAAACCATCCCGCTGGAACTGGATGCGGATAAAATCCTCGCGCTGGCGCTGGCGCGCAATTCACGACTCAAAGGCATGGAGGCGGAAATCCGGCTGGCTGAGGCGAGCATCCACCTCGCGCGCAAAGGCAAGGTTCCCGACTTCTCCGCCGGGCTGGAAGTGGATGCGCTGGCCTCGCCCACGATGATATCGCCACAGACTGGTATCTCCCTGCCGATCTGGCGGGACAAAATTACCGCCAAAATTGCCGCCGCCCAGGCCGGCCAGCGCGCCTCGGCAGCGCGCCTCTCCACCGAACAAATCTCGCTGGCGGTGGACATCGCTGAAAAATTGTATCTCTGCCGCGAGAGCGCCCGCAATCTGCAACTGGTGCAACAACACCTCATACCCAAAGCGAAAATGGCCCTGGATGTTGGACGCTCCAGCTACCTGGTGGGCAAGGTGGACTTTTTCAACCTCTCGGACATGCAGCGTCAACTGCTGCAATTTCAATTGATGGAAGTGGACGCCCGCATCCAGCGCGAGTTGGCGCTTGCCGAACTCTCCCTGCTGGTGATCGGGCAAATACCGGAAGGCGCCCCGGTGGTGGAAAAGAAGTAACGAACTGATTTAACCCTCAAACTACATGAGTATGAATACGAATATGAACACGTTGAAAATTTTGCTGTCTCCGTGCAAGGCGGAGTTAAATCCGAAACTCGAAAACCGAAGTCCGAAAGAAATCCGAAAACCGAAGTCCGAAACGGGAGCATCAGGGCATCAAATGTCACTCATAGGTTGGAGTTTACTCCTCCTCAGCCTGTTTTGGCTGGCGGGTTGCAGCAAGGGCGATGCGGGCACCGCCAAGGGTGCCAAGTATCATTGCCCGATGCACCCGACTTATGTCAGCGACCGCATGGGCGACTGCCCCATCTGCAACATGAAGCTGGTGTTGATCAAGGAGGACGCCAAGCCTGCCGCTGCATCCGCCTCCGGCGGTACCAAATACATCTGCACCATGTGCCCCACCGTGGTGAGCAACCAGCCGGGGTTGTGCCCGGAATGCAACATGAAGCTGGTGGCCACCAACCTGGCTCCGGCCAGCGCGAGCGGTTCCGCTACGGATGCCAAGCCGGTGAAATATCATTGTCCGATGCATCCGACGTATGTCAGTGACCGCATGGGCGACTGCCCCATCTGCAACATGAAGCTGGTGCCCATCAAAGACGGTGCCGGGCCGGAGGCCAGCGCGGTGCCGGGCCGGGTCCTCGTGGCGCTTTCTCCGGAAAAGCGGAATCTGATCGGGTTGGCCACGACCAAAGTGGACATGCGGGATCTCAGTCAAACCATTCGCGCCACGGCGGTGGTACAACATGACGAGACCCGGTTCACCCGCATTGCGCCGCGCTTCAACGGTTGGGTGCAGGAACTGATGGTCAATTACACGGGCCAGCACGTGCATAAAGGTGATCCGCTATTCAAAGTGTTCAGCCCGGACCTGATGGCCTCCGAAAATGAATATCTGCTGGCCTACCGCAACTACCAGGAAACCGCCCAAGCCGCCACCGTTCAGCGGGAGGCCGCCCGCCGCCTAATGGACTCCGCGCGCAAGCGCCTGCACATCTGGCAAATTGACGACGAGGAAATTCGCGGGATTGAAACCCGGCAGGAAGTCAAAGATGAAATGATTTTTCGCGCCCCGTTTTCCGGGCATGTCACGGTCAAGAACGCAGTGGAAGGCAAGGCGTTCACGGCGGGGGAAACCCTGTATGAAATCGCCGATCTTTCGCGGGTGTGGCTGCGCGTGGCGGTATTCGAGTACGACTGGCCCAACATCAAGCTCGAGCAAAAAGCGCGGGTCATTTTTCCCTATCTGGGGGAAAAAACCTTTACCTCCTCCGTCACCTTCCTTTACCCGCATGTGGACCCGCAAACCCGGCGCGGAGAGGTGCGCCTGGAATTGGACAACCCCAACCATGAGTTGCGTCCCGACATGTGGGCCACTGTGGAACTGGAAGTTCCCCTGGGCCGCGTGCTCGCGGTTCCAGCCAGCGCCATCATTGACACCGGCACACGCCAATTGGCCTTTGTGGATCGCGAAGATCAGCACCTGGAGCCGCGCGAGGTGAAAATCGGCGGGCGCACCGACGACTATTGGCAGGTGCTAGACGGCTTGAAAGACGGGGAAAAGGTCGTCACCCGCGCCCTGTTCCTGGTAGATTCCGAGAGCCAGCTCAAGGCCGCCATCGCCGCCATGACCGCCGAACCGGCGCCCAAGGCAGAGGAAGCCAAACCGGCTCCAGCACATCAACATTAATCCCACCACCCGGAATTTTGTTTATATGACCGATCCATCGCCACTTCCCGGAACTGCGCCGCATCGCGAGTCCCTCATCGAGCGCGTCATTGACTGGAGCGCCCGCAACAAGTTCATGGTGTTCATGACGGTCGCGGCGCTGCTGGCAGGCGGCATCTACTGCATGCGCAATACACCGTTGGATGCGCTGCCCGATCTCTCCGACGTGCAAGTGATCGTCTTCACGCAATGGGAAGGACGCAGCCCGAACCTGGTCGAAGACCAGGTCACGTACCCGATTGTCACCAAGCTGATCAGCGCGCCCAAGGTCAAGGTGGTGCGCGGCTACTCGTTCTTTGGCTACTCGTTTGTGTACGTCATCTTTGCGGATGGCACCGATATCTATTGGGCGCGCTCGCGGGTGATGGAGTACATGCAGGGACTGGGCGGCAGCCTGCCAACCGGCGTCACGCCCACCCTGGGGCCGGACGCCACCGGCGTCGGCTGGGGATTCCAATACGCGTTGGTGGACAAGAGCGGCACCAACGACCTCGCCGCGCTGCGCAGCTTTCAGGACTGGCACCTGCGGTACTGGCTGCAAGGCATTGAAGGCGTCGCTGAAGTCGCGACATTCGGCGGGTTTCAGAAGCAATATCAGGTGGAGTTGGACCCCAATAAACTGCTCGCTTTCAACCTGCCGCTTACCAAAATCGTGGCGGCCATCCGCAACGCCAATAATGACGTGGGCGGGCGCGAGCTGGAGCGTTTTGGCACCACCTACCTGGTGCGCGGCCAGGGGTATATCAAAAGCCTGGATGACCTGCGGTTGGTCGTCATTGGGGCCGACTCCCGGGGCACGCCGATCATGCTGCGCGATGTCGCTCAAAACATCACCTTGGGACCCGAGATGCGACGTGGGGCGGGAGACTTCAATGGTGAGGGTGAGGCGGTGGGCGGCGTGGTGGTCGTGCGGTTCGGCCAAAACGTATTGCAGGTCATCGAGCGCATCAAAGCCAAGCTGGCTGAAGTAAAACCCTCGCTACCGAAAGGCGTGGAGATTGTTACGACTTATGACCGGTCGGACCTGATCAACCGCTCGATTGAAACGCTCAAGCACACCATCCTGGAGGAATCCATCATCGTTTCGCTGGTGGTGCTTCTGTTCCTGCTGGATCTCGGCGGGGCGGTGCGGGCCATTGTGATGCTACCCATCGCGGTGGCGCTGGCGTTCATCCCCATGTACTTCATGGGGCTGACGGCGAACATCATGTCGCTGGCCGGTATCGCGATTAGTATCGGCGTCTTGTGCGACGAGGCGGTGGTCATGGTGGAGAACGTCCACAAGCGGCTGGAACACGCGCCGCCCGGCCTCAGCCGGAAGGAGCGCCAGGAAATCATCATCGCCGCCTGCAAACAGCTTGGCAAACCGCTCTTTTTTGCGCTGCTAGTCATCACCGTCAGCTTCATGCCGGTCTTTACGCTGGAAGCGCAGGAAGGGCGGCTCTTTAAACCGCTGGCGTTCACCAAGACTTTCACTATGGCCTGGGCCGCATTCCTCTCCATCACCATCGGCCCGGCGCTGATTGTGCTGATGACCGGCGCCAAAGTGATTCCGGAACACAAGCACCTTATCAGCCGGATTCTGCACCGGCTGTATTATCCATGGGTCAGCGCCCTGATGCGGCGGCGCATCCTGTCCATCGTCATCGCGCTGATCGCTGTGGGTTCGGCGATACCCATCTACCAGAAACTCGGTTCGGAATTCATGCCGCCGTTGAACGAGGGCACGATCCTTTACATGCCCACCACACTGCCCACGGTTTCCATCACCGAGGCCACCCGCCTGATGCAAATCCAGGATCGCATCATCCGGCAATTCCCGGAGGTGCTCACCGTGCATGGCAAGGCGGGTAAATCCGAAACCGCCACCGACCCCGCACCGCTCGAAATGTTTGAAACCGTGGTACAATTGAAACCGGAAAAGGAGTGGCGGCAGGTGCCCAATCCGCGCTTTTACTCCAAGTGGCCGGAGTGGTTACAAACGCCACTGCGGAAGGTCTGGCCGGATGTCCGTCCCATCACCTGGGACGAACTGACCGCCGAAATGGACGAAGCGCTGAACATCCCGGGCCTGGTCAACGCCTGGACCATGCCCATCAAGGCGCGCATTGACATGCTTTCCACCGGCATCCGCACCCCGGTGGGGTTGAAAATCTTCGGGGCCGACCTGGAAGTCATCGGTCAGATTGGCGAACGCCTCGAATCCGTGTTGCGCGAAGTCCCGGGCACCCGCAGTGCCTACGCGGAACGCACCACCGGTGGCTATTACCTCGACATCATCCCCAAGCGCGCGGAAATCGCGCGGTACGGACTCAACGTCGGCGATGTGCTGATGGTGGTGGAGACGGCCATTGGCGGCATGGCGGTGGACCGCACCATTGAAGGCCGGGAACGTTACACCATCAATGTCCGCTACAGCCGCGAATTGCGGGATGACCCGGAAAAGCTGAAACGGGTGCTGGTACCGATCGCGGCTGGCATGAGTTCCGGAGCCACCCCCACGCCCATGGAGGCGGGCGGCACATCTGCGGCTTCAACCGCCGTGGTGCAAATCCCGCTGGGTCAACTGGTCGAAATCAAAACCACGATCGGTCCGCCTCTGATCAAAAACGAAAACGGCGCGTTGACCGGCTATGTGTATGTGGACCTTGCCGGGCGCGATATTGGGAGCTATGTGGACGAAGCCAAAAAAGTGGTCGCCGAGAAAATTGAAAAGACCGGCCTGCTGCCGGCGGGTTACCGTATTGAATGGACCGGCCAATATGAATACATGCTGCGCGTGAAGGAGCGGTTGAAAGTGGTCATTCCCTTGACCTTGTGCCTGATCTTCCTGTTGCTGTTCATGAACTTCAAATCCATCCCGGAAACGTTCATCATTCTGCTGTCCATTCCCTTTGCGATCACCGGCAGCATCTGGATTCTGTACTTCATGGGCTATCACCTCAGCATTGCGGTTTGGGTCGGCATCATTGCGCTGGCCGGTCTGGCGGCGCAGACGGGCACCGTCATGATCATCTATCTTGATGAGGCGTTCCACACCTACCAGCGGGCCGGACGCATGAAGACACAACATGATCTGTTTGAAGCCATCACCTATGGCGCGGTGCAGCGGGTGCGCCCCAAGCTGATGACTGTGGCCATGATCACCATGGGCCTGGTTCCCGCCCTCTGGGCCACGGGCGCTGGCGCGGAAGCAATTCAGCGCATTGCCGCCCCCATGGTCGGCGGGCTGATCACTTCCACCATCCTGACCCTGGAAATTGTCCCGGCCATCTATTCACTCTGGCGCGGACGGCACGTCGAATGGGTTAAAGGGCCGCGTCCGCCACGCAAGAAATGGGCGGATCTCAGCGCCGAATTTGTGGCGCTGGAAAGACAACTCGCCGAGGATAAAAAATAATACCCTTGCGCGCGGCAAGGATATTAACCCAACGGTTACCCGCTATCAACAGATTATCGCAAATCCAGGCAGACGCCCTGCTTGGTGCTGCGGATATAAACGCGGCCATCGCTGAGGGCCGGCGTGCTCCAGCACTTGCCGTCCACGGCTTTGGTGCGGGCAAGTTCCTTGTACCCGTTGGGGCTGGCCTCCACGGCTACCAGTTGGCCGTCATCCGCCAGCGCCAGCAAATTATTTCCCGCCAGAATCACGTTGCCGGCACCAAAATTGGGTTGTTCCCATTTGATCTGGCCGGTCTTGACATCCACGCACTTCATTGGGCCGGTGCCGTATTTCTTGAAGCTGAACATGCCGTACAGATAACCATTTTTATAGACCGGGGTGCTCCAGTGATTGGCGATTTTCTGGTCGAAGGGCACCTTGTACAGTTCCTTGACGCTAAAACCGGCGCCGCCCTTGCTCACTTCGCAGGCACCGCCACCCACGCCGTAGCCAGCCGAGCAATACACGATATTACCGCAGATCACCGGGGAAGCCGCTGTGGATACTTTGAAAGGAAAGGCAAAACGCCAGAGCTGATTACCCGTCGCTGCGTCGAGTGAAACCAACCCGCTCTGCATGAAGAAGATGACCTGGCGGACCCCTTGAATGGTGCCAATCGCCGGGGTGGCGTGCGTGATTTTGTCGTCAAGCGCCTTCCACACCAACTGGCCGGATGTTTTATTGAAGGCCAGCGCGGATTGTCCGGCACCGCCGCCGGCCACATACACCAGATTGCCGTCAATCACGGGGGAAATGGCGCTCTTCCAAGTGATGTTGCGGCCGCCAAACTCGGTCATGATGTCCTTGGTCCAGACACTTTTACCGGAATTGGCATCAAGGCAGTGCAGCACCAAGTCTGCGGAATAAACATACACCCGACTGCCATCCACCGCCGGGGTTGAACGCGGGCCGTCCCCGCCCTTGTTATCGGGTGTGCCGGAATCGCCGCCGCCCTGATAGGTGGCGTTGCCCGTGGTGGCCTTCCAGAGTTGCTTGCCGGTATTGGCATCCAGGGCAATGGTGACTTCACTCGTGCCCTCTTTGACGACCGTGAACGCCTTGCCGCCGCCCACGGAGAAGCTGCTCAATCCGCTGGTGGTCGGCGTGGTCCAGACATGCTTGGGTGCGCCGGCCCACGGTAGGCGCACCGCCTCGGTCGAAATACCGTCCGTGTTGGCGCCGCGATACTGCGGCCAATCGGCGGTCGCGGTGAATGAGGTCAAGGTGAAAGCCAGGCTGCCAGCCAGGCAGGTCTTTGCGGTGATGTGGTTCATGGTGTCAAGTGATGAGGCCCATTCCGGGACCGGTTGGTTTTGGTTTAAAGTTGCAGGCGTTTGATAAACTCCTCGGCCAGCAAATCATACGCGGCGGCGCCGGCGCTGTATTTGTCGTAGTAGCGAATGGGTTTGCCAAAGGAGGGCGCTTCCGCCAGGCGCGTGGTGCGCGGAATCAGCGTCTCAAAAACAATTTCGGGGAAATGCTGGCGCACTTCTTCAACCACCTGGCGGGAAAGATTGGTGCGGCTGTCAAACATGGTCATCACAATGCCCACCAAGTGCAGGCGAGGGTTCACCCCCGTGTCGTGCAACTGGTTCACGATGCGGGTCAACATCGAGACGCCTTCCAGCGCGTAATATTCACATTGCAGGGGCACTACCAGCCCATCCGCCGCCGCAAAGGCATTCAAGGTGAGGATTGCGAGCGAGGGCGGGCAGTCAACGAGAATCACATCATGCCGGGCGGCCTGGACCACTGGTTGGAGCGCAAGCGCAAAGCGCTGGAGATGATTTTCGCTTTTCAACAACTCCACATCCACGCCGCACAAATCCATTTCGCTGGGCACCATTTCCAACCCTTCATAGGCAGTGGGTTTGATTTTATCCAACAGTGAGCCGTCGCCCAGCAGGGGATGGTACGCACTCCCCCCCTCGGTTTTTTCCAACCCCAACCCGCTGGTGGCGTTGGCCTGCGGGTCCAGATCCACAAGCAAAACACGATGGCCTGCGGCCGCGACACTGGCGGCCAGGTTCACAGCGGTCGTGGTTTTGCCCACTCCGCCCTTTTGATTGGCTATGGCGATGACTTTTGCCGACACGCCGATGATTTAAGCGGGAGACGCCCCGCCTGTCCAGCAAACTCCCAACCTAAAAATTGCGGACCAAACGCGCGGGGAGGATTTGACCAAGTGGAGCCGATCGCACAATTTTGATGGCATTCATGGGGATCACGGTGGCAGGGGGCGAGTAAAGGGGGTTGCCTCCCGGAGGAGAATTCGTTCAAAAACGAGGATCGTTTGATCGAGTAGGGCTGCGGCGCACACAACCTTGCGGTCCATGATTCCACGCCATGGGCAGTAGCGTCGTGCGCTCCGGCTGGTGGAGAGTAACCGGACTATTGCAGTTTCAAAGCCAGTTGGAATTGCTGCAAGGTGATGAAAGAGCCGCGCCGACGCGGGAAGAGCAACTGGACATTAACGGAGTCTCCCGCCTTTTTGCTGTGCAAATGGCGGGCGAGTTCAACCAAGTTGCCGGGCGCCAGACCATCCACGCTCGTGATCAACATACCGCGTTCCAAGCCGGCCTTGTCCGCAGTGCTGTTGCGGTCCACCCCGCCAACCAACAATCCATCCAGCCGGTTAAAGCCCAGGCTTTCGGCAATCTCCTCGGTCAACGGCTGCACGGAAACACCCAGGCGGCGCTGGATCAGTTTCTCATTGAAGAACGACTGCTCCAACGTCGGGCGCACAGTGACGGTTTTGGCCGTGCCATTGCGTTGAAGGTGCAAGACCACGTTCGTTTTGTCACCGGCATTCATCACCAGATGGTTGAATTCAATGAAACCGCTGGGCACGTGGCCATTGACCTGTTGGAGGACATCCCCGGATTTCACCCCGGCCTGATCCGCCGGGCTGCCTGGTTCCACTGTCGTGATGACCAGCGGGAAGGCGCCGACTTTCACGCGCGCGCCAAACCACACCTGCTTCAGCGCTTCCGGGGTGAAGCTGGCCGCAAGCGCCTCGGAGACGAGCTTGATCGGAATGGCGAAGCCAATGCCCTGGCCCTCACGATACACGGCCACATTGATGCCGATGAGTTCGCCCCGCAGATTGATCAGGGGACCACCGCTATTGCCGGGATTGATCGGCGCGTCCACCTGCAACCAATCCGCCACATCCAGCGGCTCATTGCCGCCTGCTGGACGCCGGCTTTTGGCGCTCAAAATGCCACGGCTGACCGACCCGCCCAGCCCAAAGGGATTACCCATGGCGATGACCGTTTCACCCAGCAGCAAGTCGTCGTCCTGCGCGAATTTGGCCGCCGCAAACTTTTCCCCGGCCTTGCCCCGGATTTTCAGCAACGCCACGTCGCTCTTGGCGGAAGTGGCCACGCGATCGCAGTCATATTCCCGGCCGTCCATGAGCTTGACCGAAATGCGGCTGGCCCGGCGCACTACGTGATCGTTGGTGACCACATAGCCATCCTCGTCAATGATGACCCCGGAACCCAGGCTGTACTGGCGCTGGGGTTGCCGACGGTAATAGGGATCGTAAAACTCCCGCAGTAATTCATCAAGCGGATGCCGGGTTTGTACGATGGTCTCGGTGGCAATGTTCACCACGGCGGGCATGACCCGCTCGATGGTATTCACCACCGCATCGCGGCGAATATCATTCGTCGTATCTGCCCCAGCAGACCACGCTAACCAAACCAGGAATAATCCGAGCATCCGTTTCATACGCATCAAGGCCCAATCTACCATTGGCACATCTTTTAGTAAAGCGTGACAAAACCTGATCAAACTGCACGATTTGCGCAACATCTGGCTTGCATCGGCAGGCGGGATTGGTAGGCTAACCCACGAAACACAATATGAATACGATGAGCCAGCAACTTACTCGCCGGACTTTCTTGAAAACCACCGGACAAGCCGCCGCCACCGTCGGCGCGTTAACCGCCGTCGGCCCCAATCTCTGGGCCGGCAAAGGCGCCAACGACACCATCGGGGTGGGATGCATCGGTTTGGGAACGCGCGGGGGCGACCTGATCAATGCCATCGCGGGCTCCAATGGGGTCAAGGTCAATGCCGTCTGTGATGTCTATAAGCCACATGTGCAGAAGGGGATTGACCGCAGCCTAAACCCGGAAGTGAAGCCGTATCTGGATTACCATGATGTTCTGGCGGATAAGAATGTGGACGCGGTGGTGATTGCCACCCCGGACCATCTGCACTGCCAGATTGTGCTGGACGCCATCAAGGCCGGCAAAGATGTCTATTGCGAGAAGGGCTTTGCCAAATCCATCGCGGAAGCCAAGCTGATGCGGGCGGCCATCAAAGAGAGCGGGATCGTCTTCCAGCTTGGCCATCAGGCGCGGCAATCCACCTGCGCGTTGCAAGCCAAACAATTGCTGGCGGATGGCATCCTGGGCCCCGTCACGCTGGTGCGCACCGGGCGCTTCGGCAATCTGCCCATGGACCGCAATATCTGGCGCTGGTACGGCTACTACAATATTTTTGACCGCCCCAACCCGGAACAAGTGGTCAAAGAGGTGGACTGGAAACGCTGGTTGGGCAAATCACCGGAGATTCCGTTCAATGAACGGCACTTCTGGCACTGGCGCTGCTACTGGCAATATGGTACCGGCCAGGCGGGCGACCTGCTTTCGCACGAAATGGACTTCGTCCAGTATCTGCTGGGCTACGGCATCCCAGATACCTGCATGACCACCGGCCGAAACGCGCTGCTCAAAGACGACCGCGAAGTGCCGGATACCTGGTGCGCCCTCTACGAGTTTGAGAAAAAGGACTGCACCGTCACGTTTACCTCCAGCATGAACACCAGCGTGGGGCAACCGGTGGAAATCTGCGGCAAGGAGGCCACGCTCCGCTTTGATGGCATCGCGCACGATGCCAACAGTTTCACCATCATCCCCGAGAAATTCTGCAAGCGCCCGTTGCCCGAGGGGTATCAGCGTGGCAAAACGCCAGGCCAGCCGAATCACCTGGTGGATTTCTTTAATTGCATGCGCACGCGGGGGCTGCCGAAATGCAACGTCAACGAGGCGTTCGTCGAAGTCGCCACCTTGCTGATGTCCATTGAGGCGTACAAGCAGAAACGCCAGGTGCGATGGGATCCGGTGAAGGAAGAGATCGTCTAACAGGTGGCCCGTCGCGAAAGTGGCGGGCTAAATTGGTTGAAATGCCGGCTTGTCGAAGCGCCCAGAAGGGCGTATGTTGCACCATTATGACCATGAAAATTGCGAACGTTCATAACGCCGGTCGGGTGCTGGTTGTCGCTGGTTGCCTGTGCGCCTCCGCGCTGTTTGCGGCCGAAACGGCCAAACCACCATCCCGGACACCCCTCAGCCCGCTGGCGGAATTGACCAGGCAAAAACTGGCCCTCGACCAGCATTTCAAACAGGTCAACGCCTGGGCGGGGCATCAGGATTTGCAGCAGGAGTTCCGCGAGGCGGTCGCGCAAAAATGCAATCTAACCCTCCCGGCCATGGATGCCCTCAAGCGCAAAGATACCACCATGTCCTATGCCGATCTGGTGGTGGCGCACACGCTGGCCAAAGCCGCCAACCTGACGTATGACCAGGTGAAGGCGGAGCGGCGCCGCTACGGCTGGGCGGATAATGCGCTGGCCCATAGCGTCAATTTGTCCACTGTGACCACCCCGCTCGAGGAGATCGAGACGACCATGCAAAAGCACGCGGATAAAATGCAGGCAAACGCCGCCCAGATGGAAGCCGATGCCCAACGTCGTTATGACCGCCAGATGCAGCAACAGCAGCAGCGCGGTAGTCGCCGTGGCGGGCGCGGTGGCGGGGGTGTCAATACGGGTAACGGCGGTGGTGGCGGTGGCGGTGCCCAATAATAACCCGCTGGAATGAGTTCCTCGCACTACGCGGACGCGGCCCTGGTTCTGTTAGGCCACGGCTCGACGTTAAATGCCGAATCTGCTCTGCCGACGTATCAACATGCGGACGAGTTGCGGCGGCGCGGTCTTTTTGCCCAAGTGCTGGAAGGTTTTTGGAAACAGGAACCCAACCTGGCCGGCGTGTTGCGTGGCGCGTTCACTCCGCGCGTGTTTATCGTCCCCGTCTTTATCTCCGCCGGTTATTTCACCGAGGAAGTATTGCCGCGCGAATTGGGCTTCACCCTTTCCGGCCAACCGCCCCGCTTTAGCCGCGTGCGGCAACTTGGTGGGCAATCCTTTTACTACTGTGATCCGGTGGGGACACATGATTCGATGACCGGCGTGCTGCTTGAACGCGCCCGGGAGGTTGTGGCACGCCATCCCGCCTCGGCGCTGCCCGCGCCAAGTCAGACCGCGCTGTTTATTGCGGGGCACGGCACCACCGCCAACGAAAACTCCCGCAAGATCATTGAACACCAGGTGGAACGCCTCCGCCAACTGGGTTTATATGCGGAAGTTCATGCCGCCTTCATGGAGGAAGAGCCGCGCATTGCGGATTGCTACCAACGGGCCAAATCACCAAACCTCGTCATGGTTCCCTTTTTCATCAGTGACGGGTTGCACTCGTACGAGGATATTCCGGTTATGCTCGGCGAACCGGCAACGGTCGTGAAAGCGCGTTATCGTGCCGGCCAGCCAACGTGGATCAATCCCACCGAAAAACACGGCAAACGGGTATGGTACGCCCCCAGCGTGGGCACCGAGCCGCATCTGGCGGACGTGGTTCTGGAACGGGTGCGGGAAGCCGAGCGTAACGGATAGTGCTCAATACTGCCGTCTCGGCATCGGCAAGACCAGCGGTTGGTAACGGGAATTCCGGTCTTCCGTTTTGGGCGGCGGTTGTACCACTGGCGGCGGTTGAAGAAATGCGCTGGGGGTTTCCGCTGCCGAAGGCAGCCGGGCGGCGCTGGGCATCGCTTGGTCCGGCATCAGGTTGGCATTGGGGTGCCAATTCCGGTCCAACATTTGGTAGGGGCGCGGAGCCACTGGATTGGCTGGATTCCGTGTGCTGTCGCCCATCAGGTTAAGACTATCGCCACGTCCGGAGGCGCCTCCCGGACCGTTCAGCATTTGCTGAAATTCCGCCATGCGATGCTGGTTATCAGGATTGATTTTTTCCGGGGCTTGGTCGCCCGCCAGCACCCTGCCGGCAGGTCGTCCGCGCAACAGGGGGTCCTCATCCGTCCATCCCGGCGCAGCGTTTTCCCCAGACCCGGAACTGGCGGAAGTCCGCTCCGCGTCGCGCCGGTTTGCCGGCGTAAACAAATCCTTCAGCAATGAATCGGAACGGCGCGACGCTTCTTGGTGTGGCTCATCAGAGCGCGCATAACGTGTAAAGGAATCCCGCTGGGCACCCTGCCGATCCGCATTCCGCTCGGTTGTGTCCTTGGCTTGGGCCTCCTCCGTATCCGTCTCGTTGGCACCCTCTTTTTTCAGCGCGGTGGGGTCTTTTTCCAGCAAGTATTTATCCATGGTGGTCAACTTATTTTTCGGCAAGCCATCCGGTCCCATTTGTTGGATGTTAAATACCTCTTCAGCGGTTGGCTGGTGATTCAAGCTCTTCGGCGTCACAAAAATCCAACTGTTTTTCCAGCTCGCCATCTCCACCTCTTCCTTGCTCATTCGGCGTTTCGGAGTGATACTCTCTGCCTGCGGAGTATCGATTACATCCAGCAAGTCAAATTCCTGTCGGATTCCCTTTTCCTTGCCGAGCCGGTCAAATTTTTTATCCTCGGCTTGGGGCCGCAGCGACTCCGTTTTCGTTGTGGTCGAGGAAAACTCAATCCGCTCCCCTGCCCAGGTGCCTGGCAGCAGGCAGGCGAACAACAACCCAACCATCCAACCCGAGATCTTGGTCAAACGTAACATAAGTCAGCACTACCCGCATACCTACCACAGGCTGAGCCGATAGTCAATTTATATCCCGGCGGTTTTTGCGGCCGGTCAACCGGCCACCGAAGCGTAAGCTGCGCCTGCAACCGTGGTCCGCACAATGCGAAACCCTCAGGTTGAAACAGGAAATTGAAACCGCCCTCAAATTCGTCTTCCAACACCGCTCCCTTTGAAGCTCCACGCCCCTGCGTCACCCGTTTCACCACCCTTGCATAATTCGCTTTCTTCGGTACCCTTTTGCTATGCGTCAACGCACCCCGAAGCCAATATTATGAAAACACGACTGATCCTCGCCTTTGTGATCGCTCAATGTTTGGGCGGTGGAAGCCACGCCGCCGAGACGCTTGCACCGGCCACCAAACCCAACATCCTCTTCATCGTCGGCGATGACATGGGCTACGGGGACGTGGGCTTTCAAGGTTGCAAAGACATCCCGACGCCAAACCTTGATGCGCTGGCGGCCGCGGGCGTGCGGTTCACGAGCGGTTACGTCACGGGGCCGTACTGTTCGCCGACGCGGGCGGGGTTGCTCACGGGCCGGTACCAGAACCGCTTTGGCCACGAGTTCAATCCCAATGGACCGAATGGTTTGCCATTGGCCGAAACCACCATCGCCGACCGGTTGAAGGCTGCGGGTTACGTTACCGGCCTCGTCGGCAAATGGCACCTCGGCGCGCTACCGGCAATGCATCCACAGAAACGCGGCTTTGATGAGTTCTTTGGCTTTCTCGGTGGTGCGCATAGCTATTTCGCCTCCGCCGGCATCCTGCGCGGCAACGAGCAGGTCAAAGAATTGGACTACACCACCGACGCGTTCGGGCGCGAGGCGATGGCGTTCATCGAACGGCATAAGGAGAAACCGTGGTTTCTTTGCCTTGCATTCAACGCCGTCCACACCCCGATGCACGCCACGGATGACCGCCTGGCGAAGTTCCCCACCATCGCCGACACACAGCGGCGCACCTATGACGCCATGATGTTGGCGATGGATGAAAATATCGGGCGCGTCCGTAAAAAACTCGCCGAAACCGGTCAGGAACAAAACACGTTCGTCATATTCATCAGCGACAATGGCGGCCCCACCATGCCCGGCGTCACTGTCAACGGTTCGCACAATGGCCCATTGCGCGGCTCCAAACGCACCACGCTGGAAGGCGGCATCCGTGTCCCCTTCGTGCTCGCCTGGCCAGGCCACATTAAACCCGGCCAATACGACCAACCCGCAATTCAGCTCGACTTCACGATGACGGCACTCGCCATTGCCGGGGTGCCTGTGAAACCGGAGTGGAAGCTCGATGGCGTGAACTTGCTGCCTTACCTTTCCGGCGAGCAATCCGGTACTCCGCACGACGCGCTTTACTGGCGATTCGGCGAGCAAATGGCCATCCGCGTCGGTGATTACAAACTCGTCCGTTATGACAGCAACGCCGACACCCGCACCGGTCGCGGACGCCAACCTGTAACCGGGGTGAAACTCTACAATCTGGCCGATGATATCGGTGAAACGAAAGATCTGGCCGCCGCGCAGCCTGACAAGGTGAAGGAGCTTCAATCGAAGTGGGACGCTTGGAACCAGTTGAACGTGGCTCCACGCTGGGGCGGCGGGCAGACCGACAACGACGGCCCCGAGCCCGGCGCTCCACCCGCTCGCAAACGCAAAGCGGCGAAACAATGATCACCACCAACGTAACATCATGAGAACCACGCTTTTCACCCTTGCTGCTTTGGTGCTTGCCCCGCTGATTGCGCTCTCCGCCGCCGAGCGGAAACCCAATGTCGTGCTCATCCTCATTGACGATTTCGGCTATGAATGTGTCACGGCTGATGGTGGCGAGAGTTACCGCACCCCCGTCATGGACAAGCTTGCCGCCACCGGCGTGCGCTTCGAGCAATGTCATGTGCAGCCGCTCTGCACCCCGACCCGCGTGCAACTGATGACGGGCCTGAGCAATCGCCGCAACTACACGCATTTCGCTCATCTTGATCCGTCGCAAAAAACGTTCGGTAATTTACTGAAGGACGCGGGCTACGCGACTTGCATCGCCGGCAAGTGGCAGTTGAGCAATGGGTTTGAAGGCCCCGCCCATTTTGGCTTCGACGAATACTGCCTCTGGCAACTCAACCGCCGGCCAGGGCGTTACAAAAATCCTGGGCTCGAAATCAACGGCACCCAGCGTGATTATTCCAGAAATGAATACGGTCCGGACATTGTGAGTGATTACGCGCTCGATTTCCTTGTGCGCAAGAAGGACGTGCCCTTTTTTCTCTACTACCCGATGATGCTCACCCACGAGCCCTACGACGCCACCCCCGATAGTCCTGATTACGCGGAATCCATCAGCGGCAAAAACCAGAAGCCGCTCGGCCATTTCCCCGATATGGTGGCCTATACCGACAAGCTCATCGGCAAAGTCGTGGCCAAGCTCGAGGAGTTGCACCTGCGCGATAATACGCTGCTCCTCATTCTCGGCGACAACGGCACCGGCCGCGGCACGCCCTCGAAATTCAAAGGCCGCGACGTGCTCGGCGGCAAAGGGACGACCACAACCTGGGGTACGCACGTCCCTTGCATTGGGAACTGGCCCGGCCACTTCGCCAGCGGAAGGGTTTACCCCGACCTGATTGACGCCACGGATTTCCTGCCGACCATTTGCGAAGCCACCAGCGTCTCCGTGCCCGCAGAACTAAAAATAGACGGACGCAGTTTCCTGCCGCAGCTTCGCGGAGAGAAAGGCAACCCGCGCGACTGGCTCTACGCTTGGTATAATCCCAGCGGCGGAGCCAAGGCGAAAGCCGAATTCGCCCACGACACCCAGTTCAAGCTCTATACCGATGGCCGTTTCTACGCGGTCGAAAAGGATGACCATGAAAAATCACCGCTGGCCGATGACGCACTCAGCGCGGAGGCAAAGGCTGCAAAAGCCAAACTCCAGGCGGCATTGAAACGATTTGAAGGCCCGCGCCCCGAGGTCTTCGTAAACCAGACCCAACCGTTCGGCGGAGAAACGGGCGAGGATGCGGAGGGAAATAAAGTAGGCAAGGCCAAGGGAAAGAAAAAGAAAGCCCAGTGACCTCCGGAATATTCGGCTTTATATTCGCGTTCACCTGAAAACCATGTTACTCTCCTCCGCAGCATGAAAATTGAAAAGCTAACCACTGGCAACGGTCCTGCTCCCAAGCGGGGTGATAAAGTCTCGGTCCATTATACTGGACGGCTGACCAACGGCACCAAGTTTGACAGTTCACTGGATCGGCGTGAACCGTTCAGCTTCACGCTGGGTAGAGGCGAAGTCATCCAAGGCTGGGACGAAGGCGTGGCCACTATGCGTGTGGGCGACAAAGTCCAACTCACCATTCCTCCGGAAAAAGCGTATGGCGACCGGGGATTTCCCGGCGCGATTCCTCCCAAGGCCACCCTGGTCTTTGAAGTGGAATTGCTATCCATCGGTTGATCCGTAGCAGTTACTCAAGCGACCCACGAGAAAGCTGATTTAAGCTTGGGAACTTTTTTGCCCGGCTGCCGCAACTCCAGGATTGCGACCCTTGGATAAAAACGACATGCTACCCCGCATGACGATAGCGCAAGTGCCACAGGCGGAACTGCAGATGCGAATGACCCGCTTCCGGTCCAAAATGGACACGAGCTGTCCGGACTGGGAGATTGCGGTGATTTTTGGCAAGGTGAACCAATACTTTTTCACCGGCACCATGCAGGATGGCATGCTGATCATTCCCCGGAATGCGGAAGCGATCCTTTGGGTCCGGCGCAGTTACGAGCGCGCCAAGGACGAGTCTCTGTTTCCCGACATCCGTCCCATGGAAAGTTTCCGGGATGCCGCCGGTTCGGTCGGGAAGCTTCCGGCCGCGGTCTATTTGGAAACAGAGTTGGTTCCGCTGGCCATGTATCAGCGGTTCCGCAAACATTTTCCGTTCGCGGAGGTGCGGGCGGTGGATCCGGCGGTACGCGCGGTCAGGGCCATCAAGAGCCCGTATGAGCTGGATTTGCTGATCAAGGCCGGTGTACTTCATCAACGAAGCCTGGAGGTGGATGTCCCCGCGATGCTCCGCGAGGGGATGAGCGAAACGGAACTCTGCACGGAACTGTTTGCCGCCATGTTGGCGCAAGGGCACCATGGGGTGTCCCGTTTTGAAATGTTCGATACGCAGGTCATGCTGGGGCAAATTGGCTTTGGCGAAAGCTCGATTTACCCCACCTCATTCAATGGCCCCGGCGGCAATTACGGCATGTGCCCGGCCTCGCCGATGCTGGGCAGCCGCGAGCGCCGACTCAAGAAAGGGGACCTGGTTTTTGTGGATACCGGTTTTGGAATTGAAGGCTATCACTCTGACAAGACGATGACTTATATGTTCGGCCATTCGCTCTCGCAGGAAGTCATCGCCATCCACCATCAATGCGTGGACGTTCAGGATCAGGTTGCTGCCATGCTCAAACCGGGGATTGCTCCCTCGGAAATTTACCGGACCATCATGCAGCGACTCAGCCCGGAATTCCTGAAGGACTTCATGGGCTTTGGTTCCCGCCAGGTGAAGTTTCTGGGGCATGGCGTCGGGCTGACGGTGGATGAACCACCGGTGATTGCCGAAGGTTTTGATGAGCCCTTGCAGGAAGGCATGGTGATGGCCGTGGAACCCAAAAAGGGCATCGCCGGAGTGGGGATGGTGGGGATTGAAAACACCTTTCTGGTCACCCCGAATGGCGGGCGATGCATCACTGGCGAAAGCTGCGGTCTGATTCCGGTGTACTAATACCAATGAAACGTCGTGAATTCATCAGGTTGAATGCCGCCGGCACTTTTCTGTCGGCGGCCGCGTCTTGGTCTGTCCAGGCAGAGGATGCCAAAGCGCCGGGCGAAGTGGTCCGGGAAGCCGCCCGGGATATTCCCGTGGCGGCCAGGGCCGACGTGGTGGTGTGCGGAGCAGGTCCCGCCGGCGTTTGCGCCGCGCTCGCCGCCGCGCGCAAAGGCGCCCGCACCCTGCTGCTGGAAGCACATGGCAGCTTGGGCGGCATCTGGACCACCGGCCTGCTGAGTTACTTTCTGGATTTTAGCAACAAGCCCGGAATCATGCGGGAAATCGTGGAACGCGCCACCAAGCTTGACGGTCGGGCATTTTCTAAGAAAGGTGCTGGCACCAACGCGTTTGACCCGGAAATCATCAAAATCGTGCTGGAAGATCTGTGCGGGGAAGCGGGCGTGCAGGTGCAATACCACTCCCGCGTGTGTGCCGCGGTCAAGCACACCGGCGGGCGGCTGACGCATGTCATCACGGAATCCAAGTCTGGACGCGAGGCTGTGCAGGGCGGCATTTTTGTGGACTGCACGGGCGACGGCGACGTGGCCGCGCAGGCGGGCTGCCAATTTGATTTGGGGAACCCGGAAACCGGCGCCCTGCAACCCATGAGCTTGATTGCGCTGGTGACCGGCATTGTGACGGATGAAATCCAGGAGTATTTTCGCGATTCAGATTCGGCGGAATGGGCCAAGCCGAAAGATGCGCTCAACGCGGAGATGACTCGGGGTGGACGATCGCCCTCTTATGCCAAACCTTCGTTGTTTCGGGTGCGCGAGGGATTGTTCATCCTCATGTCCAACCATGAGTACGGCGTCAAAGGTACCAATGTGCGCGAGGTCACCCAAGCCACCTTGCGGGCACGCCGCGAATTGCATGATCAAATCAACGGCTTACGCTCGCTGGGAGGGCCGTGGAAAAACATCCGGCTCGTCGCCACCCCGGCCCAAATCGGGGTCCGCGAAGGCCGCCGGATTCACGGGCTGTACACGGTGGTAGCCGACGATCTCCGCGAGGGGCGCAACCAGCCGGATGCCGTCTGCACGGTCACTTTCCCGGTGGACGTGCATGCCACCAATCCCAACAAGGAAAAGGGTATTGAAAAGTCCTCATTCCGAACCAAACCGTACGAGATTCCCTTGCGCGCGTTGATCGCCAAAGACGTGACCGGCCTGATGATGGCCGGACGTTGCATCAGCGGTGATTTCATTGCCCATTCGAGCTACCGGGTAACCGGTAACGCGGCGGCCATGGGTGAAGCCGCTGGTAAAACCGCCGCGCTTGCCGCCAAGTCCGACCGGCTGCCCCAGAATGTGAAAATTACTGAATTATGAGCCCATTTCAAAACAGCCAGACCCCCCCGCCACCCGAGGAAGTCCAACGCCGGTTACAGGAGCTGTTCGAAAAAAACTTCCCAGGTCGCACGGCGTTTGGCACCGCACCGCAAACCCAGGCCGCTGAGGACGCCGCGGAGCCGGAACTAAAATCGGAGGATTTCAAATTTGATTCCAAGCCGCGCGACGTTAAAGCCTATTTGGATCGGTTCGTCATCAAACAGGACGAAGCCAAAAAAGTATTGAGCGTGGCGTTGTGCGATCATTACCACCATGTGCGCCTGGCGCTGGAAGGCCGCGAGCAGCCCAATTATACGAAGCAAAACATCATCCTGCTGGGGCCCACCGGCGTGGGAAAAACCTATCTGGTCCGGTGCGCGGCGGACCTCATCGGCGTGCCGTTCGTGAAGGCGGATGCCACCAAGTTTTCCGAGACCGGGTATGTGGGCGGGGACGTGGAGGACATCGTGCGCGACCTGCTGCGCCGCGCCGATGGCGACGTGCGGCGGGCGCAGTACGGCATCATTTTCATAGATGAAATTGACAAGATTGCGTCGGCCGCCAATGCCTCGGGGCGCGATGTGAGCGGGCGCGGTGTGCAAACCAATCTGCTCAAGCTGATGGAAGAAACCGAAGTCCCGGCACGCTCGCCGCAGGACATCGCCGGGCAAATCCAGGCGATGATGGAGGTGACCCAGCGCGGCAAGAAATCCCCTGGCCTCATCAACACCAAGCATATTCTCTTCATTGTCAGCGGTGCGTTTGACGGTTTGGAAAAAATTGTCCATCGCCGCTTGCCGGAGGGCACCATTGGCTTTGGCGCCGGCCCGACGGCCACCGCTGCAGACCAGGTGCTCAACCAGGCCCAGACCCGCGATTTCATCCAGTTCGGGTTCGAGCCGGAGTTTATCGGCCGTCTGCCGGTGCGGGTGGTTTGCCTGCCCTTGGTGGTGGACGACTTGTTCACCATCCTCCAATCCTCGGAGGGCAGCATCATCCGCCAATACGAGCAGGATTTCGCGGCCTACGGCATCGAGGTGTTGTTCCAGGAGGATGGCCTGCGCCGCATCGCCGAACTGGCCGCCGATGAAAAGACCGGCGCGCGCGGCCTGATGACCGTGTGCGAACGCGTATTCCGGGATTTCAAATTCGAGCTGCCCTCGACGCCGCTCAAACGGTTCGCCGTCACGCGCGAATTGGTGGATGAACCGGCCAAGGCCCTCATAGGCTTGCTGGCTGAGCGCGAAAAAGAGGAACGCAAAATGATGCGGCAGGTGGTGCAGGAATTCGCCACGCGCTTCCGGGACAGCCATGGTATGACGTTGACGTTTACCGAGGCCGCTGCCGACCAGGTGATTGCCGAAGCACTCACCCAAAACCTGACCGTGCGCGACCTGTGCGCCGCCAAATTCAAGGATTACCAGTTTGGGCTCAAATTAATCGCCAGCAACACCGGGCAGACCGGGTTCACCTTGGATTGCGACGCCGTCACCGCGCCGGATAAAATCTTGAGCGAGTGGGTAGTGGCCAGCTACCGGGACAAGGAACCCGCCGTGAAACCGACAGAGTGAACGACACTTATTTATGAACCGATTCTCCATAATCCGAAATCTGCTGTTGCTCGCGGCACTGTGCCTCCTTGCCGCCGAACCGGCCCAGGCGAAAGAGGATTGGTCCGCACTGATCAAACGGGTTCAGCCGGCGGTGGTGACGGTATTGACGTATAACCCATGGAAAGCAGAACCGGTGTTGAGCACCGCCTTTTTCATCAGTTCCAACCGGCTGATGACCGCCCGCCATGTGTTTCGCGAAGCCGAGCGCGCGGAAATTCACACCTTTGGCGGCGAGTATATCCGGGTTACTGGCCTGCTGGCCGAGGATCGCCCGCGCGACCTTTGCCTGTTTGAGGTGGAGCGGGTGCCAACAAATGCAGTCGCGCTTAAAATCGCGCGAACCGTTCCGGAAGTCGGGCAGCCGATATTCACTGTGGGATGTCCGCTGGGACTGGAGTGGACCGCCTCCGAAGGCATCGTCTCCAACCTGCGCCCCATTCCCGGCGCCGGGGTGGCCGTGCAACACACGGTGCCGATTTCCAAAGGCAACAGCGGCGGCCCCATCATGAATACGAATGGTGAGGTCGTGGCGGTGCAGACCGGCACCATGGCCAAACCGGATTCCGCCGTCCCGATCGGCCAGGAACTGAACTTTGCCGCGCCGGGAACGGCGCTGCTGGAACTCAAGGCGAGACCTTTGCGCTCACTGATTGAGGCCAATCGCGATCTGCCGAAAGACTGGGTGGCGCCCATCACCCAAGGCATTGATCGGGCCGGCCTGCGGATGCTCATCGAGAACCAGCACGCGGAGGCATTGAAATTTTACGAGGCCGCTTTGGCACGCGATCCCCGGGAGCCGGATGTCTGGTTCCGCATCGGCCTCTGCCACGAACGGCTCAACCGCTTTGAACCGGCGGAGAAAGCCTATCGCCGGGCACTGGAATTAAAACCGGAAATGTACGTGGCCGCCAATAACCTGGCCGCCGTGTTGAATCGCCAGCACAAGTACGATCCGGCCATCGCGCTGCTGGAGCGGGTGATCGAGCATGAGCCAAAAATGGATGTCGCCTGGGACAACCTGTTGCACGCCTGCCTCAAGTTAAAGAAATATGACGAGGTGGTTCGTTGGTCGGAATCCGGCTTGAAAGCCAATCCAGATAACAAATACGTATTTTATCAACTGGCCCAGGCGCAATGGCGCATGGGCGATAAAACCAAGGCGGAAGCCACCAAACGCAAACTGAGCTACCTCGATGCCGAGATGGCAGCCAAGGTGCAACGGGTGTTTGATGGGGAATAGTTTTGTCCATGCAGTCCGAATGCCGAACCCAGAACGGCAGGAAATTGTACTGACAACATGAGGACCGGAAGATACCGGTCCGCGAATCGTGCCGGTTGACGCGAATGGGGGGACCATATTGACCGGATTGACCAGTTTGACCGGGTTTGTTTTGGCCGAAGGCGGAATTGTGATGAAATTGTGATGAAAACATTTTTTTATCACAATTCTTTGACCGCGGATGGGAAGTCGGACATGGCGAAAAGATGAGCTGGCATAAAAATGGGAGACCGAGCATGACAAGACAACAGGAGCTTGGAGCAAGGGGATGGAATGGCCAAATCGGGCGACTGGAGATCGCCAATGGCTGGCTGCGAACTGTATCTATTGATAGCATTCATGGGATCAGAATAACATGGGTTCCGGGAAAGTGGTTCCCTCCGGGAGGAGAATTCGTCGCGCGAACCTAAACTGAATTTGCTTGTTTTTAACAGCGTTTGCACTAGACTGTCCCTCATCGCCATGCAAACCATGGTGCGGGACCTTTGGAGTGACATGCCACCCTCAAGGTCGAATAAATTTATTGCACGGTTATGCCAGAAAAAAGTGTGACTGAAATTCCCCGCCCGGTGCGGGAATTGTTTGAAAAAGGAAAAACCGCCATGGTGCGGCACAACCTGGATTATGCCATCATGCATTTTGAACAGGTGCTGCAAAAAGAGCCGGCCTTTTACGAGTGCCGTGAAACTTTGCGCGCCATTCAATTCAAGAAAGCAGGCGCCTCCGGGGGGTTGTTCAAGAAGTTTATGGGAGGCGTCAGCAACCAGCCCATGCTCGCCAAGGGACAGTTGGCGTTAAACCGTGATCCTCTGGAAGCGCTGGCCATTGCGGAACAGGTGCTCTCCGGGGACCCGAATAATACCAACGCACACCGGTTAATTATTGATGCCGCCCTGGCCGCCGATTTTCCGCGTACCGCCCTGTTGTCCGCGGAAATTCTCGTCAAAAACAATCCGAAAGACCGGGAATTGAAGCTCAAGCAAGCCGCGTTATACGGCACCCTCGACCAAGTGGCCAAAGCGGAGGCGATTTACACGGAATTATTGCGCGTCACCCCTAACGACGCCGAGGTGGCGCAGGCCTTCAAGAACCTCACGGCCCGACGCACCATGGATGAAGGGGGCTATGACGCCCTCGCGGACGGCAAGGGTTCCTATCGCGACATTTTGCGCGACAAAAATGAGGCGGAGTCGCTAGAACAGGTGAACCGCTCGGTAAAAACCGATGATGTCTCTGGCCGGCTGATCGAGGAATGCCAGGCACGCCTGGCCAAAGAGCCAAAAAACTTGAAGCTGTTGCGCGACCTGGCCGAGTTGCATGCCCAGCGCAAGGAGTACGATCAGGCGATGGTCTTTTACGAACGCATTCGCAGTTCTGATAGCGGCACCGATCCCTCGCTGGAAAAAGCCATTGCGGATACCAAGCTAAAACAGCTTGACCATATTCTCGCCCAACTGGACCCCAACGCGCCCGATTATCAAGAGCGTCAGACCAAGTTGCAGGCGGAAAAATTCGCTTTTCAACTCGAGGAATGCCGTCAGCGCGTGGAAAAGTATCCCACCGATCTGCATATCCGCTTCGAGTTGGGGGTTCTGTATTTCCAAGCTGGCAAAGTCAGCGAGGCCATCCAGGAATTCCAAAAGGCCCAGAACAACCCGCAGCGGCGATTACAGGCCATGGGCTATCTCGCGCAGTGTTTTGCCAAGCGCGGCATGAACGATCTCGCCGCCCGCAAATTCCAGGAAGCCCTGAAAGAGAAGCTCACTTTCGATGACGAGAAAAAAGACCTGATCTATAACCTGGGCTGCGTGTATGAAAAAATGGGCAAACGCGAAGACGCCATCGAACAGCTCAAGCTCATCTACGAAATAGACATCGGCTACCGCGATGTCGCCGCCAAGGTAGACGCCTATTATTCGCAGCAAGGCTAGCCCCAGTTTACGAGTTATTTGAAGGGTGCCTCGGAAGTTATTGTTAAC
>JBAXGN010000052.1 GCA_037139415.1 Verrucomicrobiota bacterium
TGGCGGCATCGGCAGAGGCTTTGGCGGCATCGGCAGAGGCTTTGGCGGCATCGGCTGAGGCTTTTGCGTCATCAGCTATGACTTTTGTGTTATCCGCTATAACCTACTAATTGGCAATGGCTTTTGCTGCGCAAGGAACTCTTGGCCCTCATCCGTCAAGTTGGCGTGTACTTGCAGGCCAAGTCCGGCGGCGACCGTACCATCCTGGAAAGCACCGGTTATGATCTGGCCAAAGACCGCGTACCGTATCCCAACCCGCCCGCCGCGCCGCAGAGTTTAAAGATCGTCGCCGGCACGTTGCCCGGCACGGTGGTTGCCAGCGCCAAAAGCCCGCGCGGAGCGCGCATGTTCGAGTTGGAATATTGCCTGGGCGATGCGTCCGTGCCCGCCAATTGGAAGCTCGGCGGGCAGCACAGCTTCTGCCACAAAATTAAGCTTGCCGGCCTGGAGCGCGGCAAGGATTACTCGTTCCGCATCCGCGCCTTTGGCACACTTCTTTGAACTTTACCACGCCACCCGCACGTCGCCCTCCGGCTCATCCTCAAGGCTCATCCCGTTCTATGAGCCTGCAAACCAAACGCCCTGGACGAAACAACGCGCGCCGAGTATTAGCCAGCATAACGTTTTACAAGGGGAAATTCACAGCGGGTTTCATGGAATTTGATGCAAAATCGTTTGGCTTGCATTTTCTAGAACGTCCCCGCAAGCTCGCCATGAACGTCAACCATAGCTGCCTATGTATAAAATCATCGGGGCCGATAAACAGGAATACGGACCGGTCACTGCGGACTTGATCAACCAGTGGATCACCCAGGGGCGGGCCGATGGGAATACGATTGCCAAGGCCGAAGGGACTGAAGATTGGCAGCCACTCGCCGCCTTTCCGGAATTTTCCGCCGCCTTGGCCACCAAGACCTCGCCCACGCAACGTCCGCCAGCAGTGTTATCGCCGCCCGCCGGTGCGCAGTTCGTTGACGTCGAGGCCATGGCGCAACAGATCAATGCACGGATCGGCCAATTGCAGGTTTTTGATTGCCTGAGCCGTGGGATGGATCTGGTCTTCAAGAATTTCTGGCTTTCGGTAGGGGTGTGCTTTGTCGGGACCCTCATCATTAATGTGCCCGTGGCGGGCACCGTATTATTCGGCACGGTCCACGCCGGTTTTTTCTATCTCTTCCTGAAGTTGTTGCGCGGCGAGAAAGCGGAGTTTGGCGATGGTTTTGCCGGATTTTCCTTCGTGTTTGTGCCCAGCCTGTTGGCGGGCATATTAACGATGGTACTGGTCAGTCTGGGGTTGTTGTTTTGCATCATTCCCGGAATTTTTCTGATCGTGGTCTGGATGTTCACATGGCCGTTGATCATGGATAAACGACTGGATGCTTGGCAGGCGATGGAGGTGAGCCGCAAGATTTGCACGCCGCAGTTCTGGCCCCTGCTGGGTTTGCTGATCATGAACGTATTGGTGTATTGTTTGGGTATCCTGGCCTGCTGTGTGGGTACGCTGGTGGCGTATCCCATTATGATTGCAGCAACTGCGATTGCTTATGAATCAGTGGTTAACCCGCAATCCTGACCATCCATTGGATCGGTCCAAAGCCTGGGCCTGCGCGGCGGTGAACCTGCTGCTCTGGCCGGGGATGGGCACCATCGTGGCTAAGCGTCTGACTGGTTTGGTGCAAATGGGGGTATCGGGTGCCGGAGTGGTAATGGTGTTGATCAGCTTCGCTTGGTTTTGCCTGCAATGGCTGAACTCCACGCAAGTTCCTTCTTTCACCGGGCGCGAAATTCGTTTTGGCCTTGCCGGAGTGGCGCTCTTTGTCCTGGCATGGATTTGGTCAGCCTTCAGCAGCATCACGATCGTCCGCGCCTCGGTCGCCAAGCCGCCCAAACTTTGACGACCTATGCTGCCGCTGCGTTGATCGAGGATAAAAAAGCTGAAGGCCATGACGCCTTCAGCCTTGTATAAATCTGATTTTGTTTAGGATTACACGTCGCACAAGGTCACCGCTTCGCGTAGCCCCTGGTAGGCGTCGCGCGTGGGGATGAACTCCTGGCCGACATAACCGGTGTAGCCCACATCCAGCAGCGCCTGCATGATGGGCGGATAATTGATCTCCTGCTTGTTATCCAGTTCGCCACGGCCCGGATTGCCTGCGGTATGCACATGTCCAATGTATTCCTTGATTTCGCCGATGCGGCGGATGATGTCGCCGTCCATGATCTGCACGTGGTAGATGTCGAACAGCAGCTTCATACGCGGGGAACCCACGCGTTTAAGGATATCTATGCAGTAATCCACATGATCGCCCTGGTAGCCGGGATGGCCCTTCATGGGATGCTTGGTCTCGCGACTGTTCAGGATCTCCATGCACAGCGTCACGTTCTTTTTCTCCGCGTAGCCGATGACTTTCTTCAAGCCTTCCACGCTGTTTTTGGCGCCCTCGTCGTTGGGAATGAGCGGGCTCTTGGGATCATCCGGATTGCGGGCGCTGTAGCCCGTGAAGCAGATGACGTTCGGGAAGCCGAACGTGGCGGCGTCATCAATCGCCTTGGTGGTAGCCTGGATCAGGCGGGGCCAATGATCCGGGTTATTGAACCCCTTGAGGAAGGGCGGGGCCGGGCTCATATCAATCTGGCAGATGGCGTTGGTGAGCCCGTATTTTTTCAAGACCGGGTAATGTTGGGCGGCGATTAACTCCACACTCTGGCAGCCAAGCTCCTTGGCGATCTGGCAGGTGCGTTCGATGTCCCATTTGCCGCCAAATGCTTCAAAGCACCAATGGACAATGGATTGCTTGATGCGTCCGTTCTTCACGGCGAGGCCGGTTTTAGCCGCCCCCACAGAGGCGCAGCCGGTGACTGCGGCGGCGGAAACGCCCAGCGAGGAGGTTTGGATAAATTCGCGTCGGTTCATAGATGATTCAGGTTCTCCCTCCGTGGTTGCCGGAGGGAGAGATTTTGTTGGATATTAGAATTTGTTCTTGCGATAGGCGCCCATCTTCGGGGCATTGGGATTCACCTCGGGGCCGAAGTAGCGCAGCATGACCATCGGTTCTACCGGTGAGGTGTTTTCGAAGGTGACACCGGCCTTGGCGGCGGCTTCCGTGCAGAACACTTCGTCCTCGGTCGCTTCATGGAAGCGGATGAGTTTGGGGCAATCAATGGGCAGGTTGTTCATCTTGCCGCTGCCTTGCACGCAGATCATGCCATACGCGCCGTTGTCCTTGATGGTGCATTTGGCGCCCGGATCAACGGTCAGTTCTTTCGCTGAGAAATATTGGAAGCCGTCCACATCGCCATAGACAATCCAGCGGTCCACGTAGCCTTCGCTGCGGGTATCGGCCACCGGCACGGGTTCGAGATAGTGGTTGTCCTTGAAATCCGGATCCACGTTCGATTCCCAATCCAGTTGTTCGACCAGGTAATCCAGATCGTGATGCTTGTCCTTGGGGACGTCCTTCACCAGCAAATCCCACGGTACCATGCGGCCTTCGACCAGCGATTGGTACATGCCGAACACGTCCGAACCCCATTGCGGCTCATAGGTGCAGAGCGAACCGGGAGCGTGCAGGATGCACGGACCGACGAGCCATCCGGTGCCGGGCTTCAGACGATACGCCTTGGACAAGTCCAGGATACCGTTGTCGCCCTTGTTCCAATCCTCCAGGCATTTGCGCACTTGCGCCTTGGTGGTGCCGGGTTCCAAACCGAAGAACGTGTACGGGAAATTGTTGCCGACGTTATTGTGTTGCGGCGGGAAATAGTACGATTCCGGTTTGCCTTCCAAACCGAGCAGTTTCGCCTGCTTGGCATTCTGGTGCATGTGGTGCGGGATCGGTCCCATGTTATCGAAGTATTTGGAATAGACCGGCCAGCGCTTGTACTGTTTCCAGAGGCGGTCGCCGATGAGGGTCGCGCCGCATTCTTCGACGGCTTGCGCCAGAGTGAACCGGTTGCCGCCGGCTACCACATAGCTTAACCCTTCGTCGGGTGTGCGGTTATCATTGGCCGCCGGGGTAGTGGAGGCGAACCAGCGTTCATCAATGCCGCCGCGATGAAGCCCGAAAGCGTAAAGATCATCGGGATGCAGCTTCAGGCGTTTGCCGGGCTGCAAGAATGAGCGGGGCACCCAGCACGGGGCGAGGCGCAAAAGCCCGCCGCTATCCTGAAGTGCGGCTTCCGCAAGTTTCTTGACGTTCTTCTTAACCGTTTTGAGTGAGGTTACGGTGTTCATAATTTGGTGACTGTTTATTTTATATTTCGTTTCGGCGTACGGAGACAAGAAAACAGATTTGCCGCCGGCTAGCAAGCCAATTCCATAAAATGAACGAAGAAATGATGGCGCAGCTGGCAGTGATGAACACCTGGCGTTCAACAAGCCAAACGCGGATCTGTGCCTGGGCAGCCCGGTGAATGTGCAACCGCAAAGCGCAGAGCACGGCTAAAAAAACTGGAGAGAAAGACGGGCCGATCCCCTTAAGCCGATTGCGGCGGTTGTGGCGGGGCTGCCTTGGCTGGCGGAGCGCCGGGCGGTTGCGGCGGCGGCACCACAGCCAGATGAATGGGGTAGCGGATTTTCATCACGTCATCCACAAGGACTTCAGCAAAATACACCCCCGGGGTGTTGAAGGTGACGTTACCAAAGACGGCCACGTTCATGGCATGCACGGCGGGATCAGGCAGCTCAAACCCAACTTCACATTTACCCATGACGGTATTTTGGTCGGGCGCAATCAGCCGCATGGTTTCTTTGAAGCGTCCGAAGCCAGCCGTCCAACGGTTGAAAAACATGAGGCGCGGCGCAGTAATGGGCAGTTGCGGCACGCGAATGGCGTTGACGACCCCAAGCAGGATCATGTTGCCGTTGATTTCCTGGCGGACGTCCTCCACCAGCAGGGAGCATTGTAAATCAGGGAGTATTCGAGTGGGATTCATTTTGTTTAGTAGTGACTCCCCCCGACGGTAGCCACTGCGGGAAGGGGGCGAAAGTGAGGGAGAGATTCATTTTGGTCTAACGGAGCACCAGCCAAAGCCAGCGTCTATTGTTAAATGGTTTACTTGATTTAGCGGGTGGCAATTTCAGCGGCACGCACGGTATTCTGCATCAGTATGGCAATGGTCATCGGGCCCACGCCACCAGGGTTGGGAGTAATTTTACCGGCAATCGGTTGAATATCAGCAAAGACAACATCGCCCACCAAGCGCGAACCGCCTTTGGCAGCAGGGTCTGCAATCCGGTTGACGCCCACATCCACCACCACAGCCCCCGGCTTAACCATGTCCGCCTTGACAAAATGAGCCACTCCGATGGCGGCGATGAGGATGTCCGCCCGCAGGCAATGCGCGCGAATATCGCGCGTGCGCGAATGACAGATCGTCACCGTGGCATTGGCATGTTTGGCCTTCTGGCAGAGAATGGCGGCCATGGGTTTGCCAACAATTTCACCGCGCCCGAGAATGACAGCTTCGGCCCCCTCGGTCTTTACCCCGCTACGAATCAACAATTCCTGAACCCCCGCCGGGGTGCAGGGGCGAAAACCCGTCGCATCACCCAGCATGAGTTTGCCGACATTAAACGGATGAAAACCATCCACATCCTTGTCTGGCGCAACCGTGGCATAGACAATTTCCTGGCGAATCTGGTCCGGCAACGGGGCCTGAACGAGGATACCATGGACAGCAGGATCAGCATTCAGTTTATGAATAAGCGCCAGCAGTTCGGCCTCCGGGGTGGTAGCGGGCAGTACGTGGGTGGTGGATGAAATCCCCAACCGCGCCGAGGTTTTCTCCTTCATGCCCACATAGACTTTGGAGGCCGGGTCTTCCCCCACCCGCAC
The DNA here is from genome assembly GCA_037139415.1 of Verrucomicrobiota bacterium. Lineage (NCBI taxonomy): Bacteria > Pseudomonadati > Verrucomicrobiota > Verrucomicrobiota bacterium. The sequence goes on from JBAXGN010000052.1 coordinate 5,838, forward strand.
AAAGACCAAGCCCGGCTGAATGCCACGCGCCTTCAAGGCGGCGACACGTTGCGCCGTTTCAACGTGGATTTGCTCGGCAATGGCGCGCCCGTCTATCAAATTATTGGCGGTCATGGCAATTACTCGATTTTTTCGATGGCCAGCACCGGCAGGTTGGGCCAGCGTTTGTCAATGGCTTCCTCGCCAGTAACGAGAACGCGGCGGTCCAGCATATCCTTAAGCACCACGTTCGTATCTGTGGTGTATAGGAAGTTGATGGTTTTGCCGGTATCAATACTTTTCAGGACGTAAAAGCTGGGCGTATTGGGGGTAATGGAAAGCTTCACTATCCCCTCTCGTAACACAATCCGGCGCGGGGGGGGCTCGATGGTGACGTTCACTGCCAAATTAGGCAACACGGGCGCCACGGCAACCGGCGGTGGGGTGGGCACAGAGGCAACCTCTTCCGGCTTGGGCGGAGAAGTTACGACTGGCGCGACTGGCGGCGCGGGCATCGGCTCATTCGTCGGCATCGCCACCACGGGCGGTTGGTTTGTGAGCGTGACAACTTCAGTGGGCATCGGGACCGGTGGTGGAACGGGCGGCGTTTCCGTCACTACCGGCACGGACGGTGCAACACTCGGTGTCACGCCTTCCTTGACCGTGAAGAAATCTGCGGCAACATAGGCAAACGCATCCACTGGCGGCTCAATTTCCAGCCAGGCTTCTTTGGCGCGTCGCACGATCATCGGCGCGTCTTTTTTCATTGTACCGACCTTATTGAACTCCTCGCCCGGACCAGCGCGCAAGTTCAACGCGGTCTTCACCTTCACGGTCATGGCGTTGGTGTTCACGTACAGGCTGTGTACCCACACGTTAAAATTCGTCCCCAGCGCGATTTTATACCAGACCGCCGGCTCATGCTTGTTGGTCGTCGTGTGTGTGACCGTTTCCAGCACCGTGACGGCATCCCCTTTCTTGAGCTTGCCAAGCCGGTCGCCGCGCAACGACGGCAAACCGCGCACCATAATGTTAGCGCCCTTGGCCACGGCGTTAAACGGCGCCGATTTCTCCACCACCGCGTTGATGCCGGTAGTGATGGTTGCATTGGTTTCGGCCCCCGTCACTTGCCCGCCGAGGCCGTGCGCCAGAAACGCGATTAACGCCAGCCGAACAGTCATTTTCATAACGAAGAGAGTAGAGTTTTTATCTCAGTTTCAGTCAATGTCCGCCATTTGCCGATCGGCAACTCGCCAAGCTTGATCGCCCCGATCTTCACCCGTCGTAGCCGCGCCACATTCAACCCCAACGCGGCCAGCAAACGCCGGATTTCCCGATTCTTACCCTCGGCCAGTTCCACTTCAAGCAAACTATGCGAATTATTCGCCGTAATAATCCGCGCCTTTTCCACCTTGAGCAAATCCCCGCAATCCCGTACCCCATGCAACATCCGGGCGGTCACCGACGCCTCGACCCGGCCCCGCACCGTAACTTCGTACGTTTTGCGAATGCCGTACCGGGGATGCGTCAGCTTTAGGCAAAAGTCCCCGTCATTGGTCACGAAGATCAGCCCCTCGCTCTCGCGATCCAGCCGCCCGACATTGTACAGGTTATCCCACTCGCGCGGCAACAGCTCGCCGATGGTTAAGCGTCCCTCGGGATCGTTGCGGGTACAGAGGTAACCGGGCGGCTTGTGAAGTGCCACATACAGCTTGCGACGAACCTTGACCGGCTGGCCATCCAAGGTCACCCGGTCGGTCGCCGGGTCCACCTTGGTACCCAAGGCGGTGACCACTTGGCCATTGACGCATACCTGCCCCTCACGAATGCACAGCTCGCCTGCCCGGCGGGAAACCGCACCGGCATCGGCTAAAAACTTTTGTAAACGGACCTGCATGGCGCAGGTTAAAACACGAAGTGCGGAATTCAGGACCACGCCTGCAAAACTTCCGCACTTCGCGTAAATGCTCGAATGGAACTAATCACCCGGCTTCGTTTTTACCAAGCCGGTGACGCGGTCCCCCGTCTTCCATTGCCCGCGTTTCTTGAGCGTTTCCACACGTTCAAACCGTTTCAGAACATTGCGCTTGCCACCGGTTGAGGCGGCCGCGCGCAGACTACGATGTTGCGACATAAGCTATGTTTCTATTTTACCGCTTCCATGTTATCCGAAAGCGGGGGTCACTTCTATCACGCCCCCGGCCTGCTGCCAATGGCTAATTTCGCTTTTTTGCAGAGTAGCTGCAGCCGTTCATTGAAATATTACAAACTCGCCCTGCAAGTCTGCTCGACAAACCGGTCGGTTTCGCAGTAGATTAACGGCATGGGCAACACTTTTGGCCATTTATTTCGGATTACGACATGGGGTGAATCCCATGGCGGCGGGGTGGGCGTGGTGGTAGATGGATGCCCGCCGAGACTTGAACTCACCGAGGCGGATGTGCAACCGGAACTCGACCGTCGTAGGCCCGGCCAATCCGCAATCGTCACTCCCCGCAAGGAGAGCGACACCGTACAAATCCTTTCCGGCACCTTCGAGGGGAAAACCCTGGGTACTCCCATCCTCCTGTGGGTGAAGAACGAGGACGCCCGGCCCGAATCATACTCCGAGATGGCCCTCAAGTTTCGCCCGTCCCATGCGGATTATACATACTTGGCCAAGTATGGTATCCGCAACTGGCAGGGGGGCGGGCGTTCCAGCGCACGAGAGACCATCGGGCGCGTTGCGGCGGGTGCGATTGCCAAAAAATTGTTGCGCGAACATTATGGCGTGGAGGTGCTGGCTTACGTCAAGCAGGTCCATAAAATCACGGCCAAGATTGATCCGGAGAAAGTACGCTTCGCGGACGTGGAGTCCAACATTGCGCGCTGCCCGGACCCGGCGGTGGCGGAGAAGATGATTCGATTGATCGAGCGTACACGCAAAGCCGGCGACAGCGTGGGCGGCGTGGTGGAAGGCATTGCGCGCGGCGTACCAGCGGGTTGGGGCGAGCCGGTATTTGACAAGTTGGAGGCTGATCTTGGTAAAGCCATGCTGAGCCTCCCAGCCGCCAAGGGATTTGAAGTTGGTTCCGGGTTTGGCTCGGTGCTCCTCACCGGGTTGCAGCATAACGACCCCTTCCGCATGAAAGGCGGACGGGTGCGCACCACGACGAATTTCTCCGGCGGCATCCAGGGCGGCATCTCCAATGGGGAAACCATTATCTTTCGCGTCCCGTTCAAACCGGTGGCCACCGTCATGCATGAACAAGATACGGTGGACGTGCATTTCCAGAATACCACGCTCAAGGGCCGGGGGCGGCACGATCCTTGTGTCTTGCCGCGCGCGGTGCCAATTGTCGAAGCGATGACCGCCTTGGTGCTGCTTGACCATGCGTTGCGCCAGGCTGGACAGTGCGGCAGCGACGAAGCCGAGGCGTAATCAAAAAATAATCCTTGCGGCAACGCACCGAAAGCACTAGGAAACACCCATCGCCACGGATGCCGGTATCCGTCAGGCATACAACATGAATCCATTTGGACAACGCCAGTCGCCGCCGCCCCAGCCGCCCGCTACGGTGGCCGCGTACGCTGTGAACACGCCCCAGCCGCCACGGAACGTGACGACGCATGTCGCAGATACACCCAAGCAGACGTCTGCGGTCCTGATCGTACTGGCGATCCTCCTGCCGCTGGCCATCTGCGGCGTGACGGTCTGGTTCACTTACGATTATGTGAAGAAGGCCAGCCGCGACATTGATTCCAACCGCGCCACCGTCACCAGCGACGTCAGTAAGATCGTGGCCACCGTCACCACCATTCATGAGAATGTGCGCAAATTAAAGGTGCAGACCGAACTGCGGGCGGACGAATCGCGCAAGCATTATGAAGCCGTGATCGGCATGCGCGTCGCGGCGGAAAACAGCCTCACTAATATCTCGCTCGAATTGCAACGTCAGGTCGCCCGCCAACTCAACGAATACACCCAGAACAAAATTGCCCAACTGGACACCAACTACACCGCCCGGGCGCGCGACCTCGTCCAGGACCACGCGCAACTCGAACAATTGCTGCAAAAGGATTACCAGGAGAAACTGAAACAAATCGGCATTGCGCTGCAAAAGTACGATAAACTTTTGACCCTGGAGCCGGACTTGGATCATCAGGTCGAACACGTGCGCACGAACCTCCTGGCCGTGACGGAATACATGACCAATCTGTTTGCCGAATTCCAGACCTCCTCCGAACAGCTCATTCGCATTACGAATAAACTGAATCAACTCGACGCCCGCCTCTCGATCCTGACTACCGTGTTGACCCAGCCGCCACCCGCGCCGCCCGTAACCCCGGCCCCCACGTCCACACCCGCGCCTCAATCGCTGATCGCGCCGCGAAATCAGTGATTAACCCGCCTGCCTCGCCAAGGACGACAGCTGCATCGGGTACGAAGATGGCCAGACTTTTCCCAGCCGACTCAGCGTCCTCATTTGCAGGACACGCCAGTTTACGCCATGTTCTTTCCTCGGCATTGTTCTGCTTTATAAATTGACACAAACCGTTCCCAACGCCAGAATTCGCCCATGATTTATCCATACATGACAGCGTCAAGAATCTGCCAAACAGCCCGCCAGACGGTGGCAGCTTGGACCATCAGTTTGTTGTTCGCCGGCTCGCTGGCCGCCGAGGTGAGTCTGCCAAAAATCTTCACCAGTCACATGGTGTTGCAACGGGACAAACCTGTGATCATCTGGGGTTGGGCACAGCCGGGTGAGTCCGTCAGCGTGCAAATCCTCAATGAGAAGAAAGTGTCCAAGGCCAATGACAAAGGCGAATGGAAAGTGACCCTCGCTCCGTTGAAAATCGGCGAGCCCTTCGAAGTCACCGTCAGCGGTTCCAACACCATCAAGCTGGAAGATGTGTTGGTGGGCGATGTGTGGGTCTGCTCGGGACAGTCCAACATGGAAATGGGCATCAAACAGTGCCTGAACGCCGAGGCGGAAATCGCGGCGGCCAATTATCCCAAAATCCGGTTATTCCTGATTCCCAAGACCACCAGCCCCACGCCCAACAAGGATGTGGATGCCTTGTGGAAAGTATGCACCCCCGAAACAGTGGTGGAAGGGGGCTGGGGCGGCTTTAGCGCGGCGGCTTATTATTTTGGCCGGGAAATTCACAAGACACAGAATGTCCCCGTTGGTCTGATTGCCACTTCCTGGGGCGGCACACGCATCGAACCTTGGACCCCGCCGGAAGGTTTCGGATTGGTGCCGGCGCTGCAAAAAATATACAACCTCGTGATGCTCAGTAATCCCCGCACGACCCTGCACAAACAGCGCTTGGACCAGTTGGTCAAAGAAACTGAGAGCTGGCTGGACGCTGCGCGCAAGTCGCTCAACGAAGAAACCATGGTGCCGGCGATGCCTGTTCCGCCACCGGAAATGATGCAAATGCCAACCGGCCCCGGCGCCCCAACCACGCTGTACAATGGCATGATTTACCCCATCGTGCCGTTTGCAATTCGCGGGGCCATCTGGTACCAGGGCGAATCCAATCACACCGAAAAAGATTATGCGGAAAAAACCAAGGCGCTGGTCGCCGGTTGGCGCAAGGTCTGGGGCCAGGATGAGTTTCCATTCTTTTACGTGCAGATCGCCCCATTCATCTACGGCAGCGAAAACCCGGCGGTCCTCGCAGAGTTCTGGGAGCAGCAGGCCAACGCGCTGGCCATCCCCAACACCGGCATGGCGGTGATCCACGATGTCGGCGATCTCAAAGACATTCATCCCAAGAACAAACAGGAAGTAGGCCGCCGCCTGGCGTTGTTGGCACTGGCCAAAACCTACGGACAGGCGAACCTCGTATGCTCCGGGCCGACCTTCAAAGCGATGGCGATCGAGGGTAATCAAATCCGCGTAACCTTTGACAATGTGGGCGGCGGGCTCGCCGCGCGCGATGGCAAACCGTTGAATTGGTTTGAAGTCATTGACGCCGATGAAGGCGGCTTCGTCAAAGCCCAGGCGGAAATCAGCGGCTCCAGCGTGTTGGTTTCCGCGCCCGAGGTAAAAAAGCCCGTGTCCGTGCGCTTCGGCTGGCACAAGCTGGCCGAGCCAAATCTCATGAACAAGGAGGGTCTTCCCGCCGTGCAATTTCGCGCGGGAACCGAACCGGCACGGGATTTTCTGACCCAGCGGGTGCCGGAGGCCAAGGACTACGCGCTCGTCTATGACTTGGACCTGGCCAAGGTCGGGCCCAAAACCGTCTATACCGTGGATAATCGCGCTCAGATCACAAAGCCGTTTGATCGCATTGCCTATTTCCTGGAACTGCAAGCGGGCAGCGGCGACGTGCAGTATGTCTATGTTTCGGTGGATGCTTTCACTAAGGAATTAGGAAAAATCGGAGTGCCCACTGCGGAGACAAAGGCGTTCTTTCAACAAGATCTGACCAACATGAATGTTTTGTCTAATGTCAAAGGCGTGGTGACCGGCGTCGGATTGACGGGGGGCAATATTGAGTTCTGGCCGCACAATTATGGGCCGGTTAATTCAAAGAAAGTGGCCAATGCCTCGGAGCAACTGTATGATTTTGGCGACCAACCAACGGACCCGGTGGACGGCTACGGCTCCATGCAGATTCATAACCACGAGGCGAAGCAGACCATTTTCGCTTTCAACAATTTCCGGGGCGGGCCGGGTGCCGATCTGGGCATCGGTAACGCCCCCACCGGAAACCCAGACTGGACCTTTGCGAAGAACGCGGGGAACTACTCGGTAAAGCGGCTGCGCGTCTTGGTTCATTGCAAATAACTGTCAGACGTCATGAAGAAGCACTTGATTGCAGTCGGGCTGTTCGTGTCCGCGTTGTGTGGTTGGGACGCGGCAGCAGCGGCACCTCAATTTCCACCGATCCCCTCGCCGATGTTTCCGTTTGGCGAGAATGTCGAAGTCCTTCGCGATGTCGAGATTGGTACCGGCGGTGGCCGACCACTGCGGGTCATGATCGCCCGCCCCAAGAACCCGCCAGTATCCCCCACGCCCGCGGTATTGTGGATTCATGGCGGCGGATGGGAAAGCGGTTCGCACAGGCTCAACCCGGCGGCCCCGCTAGCGTCGAAGGGTTACTTCACCGCCTCGATCGAGTACCGTTTGAGTGGCGAAGCCAAATGGCCGGCGCAGATTGAGGATTGCAAGCTGGCGGTGCGCTGGCTGCGGGCGAATGCCGCCAAATACAACGTGGACCCAAACCGGATCGGTTGCTGGGGACATAGCGCGGGCGGCCATTTGGCGGTCTGCCTGGGAACCATGGGTGAGCAGGCCGCGCTTGAGGGCAAAGGCGGTTTCGCCGGTGTCAGCAGCCGCGTGCAAGCGGTGGTTGATTATTGCGGGCCGGTGGATTTCACGCGCGGCAGCCAGGGCATCACCGGCGCGGTGACCAATGATGCGCCGGTATTGGTGAAACTGTTTGGCGGCACCTTCAAGGACATGCCGGACACCTGGCGCAACGCCAGTCCAATCATTTACGCCAGCGCGAAATCCGCCCCCTGCCTGATTGTGCAAGGGGATAAAGACACTCTGGTGCCCATGGCGCAGTCCGAAAGCCTGTTCGCGGCGATGAAAAAAGCCGGCGCCCCGGTGGAACTGATCGTCATCAAAAATGGCGGGCACGGTTTAAAAGAAGCCCCCGGTGATCCCCCCGCCGAGCCAAATCAAAAAGCCATTCAGGCGGCGGTGCAGGCGTTTTTTGATACGCATCTGAAGGCAAAGTAGCGGGCCCTTCACATCCCAAAGGTGATTCCATCCGATGACGGCTGGAACTGCGCCGCAGAACGTCGCTCCCTTCGCCCTTCACTCGTAGCGTAAAGCGACAATCGGGTCGAGCCGTGAGGCGCGAAACGCGGGAATCAACCCGGCAATGACACCCGTGATGGCGCTGAACGCAAACGCAACGAGCATCGCCTCAACGGTGATGATGGGCGTGTTGGCGGAGGGGGTCAGGATTTGCAGCAGTTCGACAAATCCGTACGATGTCCCCATCCCCATGGCACCACCGAGGAGGGAGATGACCACGCTTTCGACGAGGATTTGAGAGAAGATGGCGAAGGTGCTGGCGCCAATCGCCTTGCGCAGGCCGATCTCGCGCACCCGCTCCGTGATGCTGGCGAGCATGATATTCATGATGCCGATGCCGCCCACCAAAAGGCTGATGGCCGCAATAATGCCGCCGCTCATCCGGGCGTTGCGGATGGCGATATTAATGTTTTCGACCGCGGTTTCCTGCGTTTGGAAGGTAAAGTCCTCGATGCCGCTGTGGGTCAGCATCATCACGTTGCGCGCCTGCTGCAAGGCGGTGTCCATTTTTTCCAAGCCGGCCACCTTGATATCAATATCGGTCAGGCGCGGATCGGGAACGTTATTCGTGCCGGTGGAGGCGCGAAACCGCAGCCACATGGTGTTCAGGGGAATATAGGCGGTGTAATTCTTGCGTTTGAACGCCCAGCCACTTCCGCCCTGCCCGTGGCCACGCCGACGCGCCACGCCGGTGGCTTGTTTTTCTTCTAACTCCCCGCGCGCCTTCATTTCCCGCAGCTTGCGATCCGTCTCGCTTTCATAAAGTTGAAGCATGCCGACAATAAAAAATGGCTGGCCATTGATAAACACGCTCTCGCCCAGCGGCACGATTTCCCGGCCAGTCTCCTCCGGCGAGCCGAATAATTCATCCCGCAGGCCGGTACCGATCACGCAGACGTTTTGCGCCAGTTCGTCATCGAGATCCGTGAAAAATCGGCCGTGTTCAACCACATGCAGGTTCATGTCCAACACCGCGGGCCAGACGCCCACCAGTTCGCTGGGGGCCACCGATTTGCCATTGCGGGTCAGCAACGCACCGCGCAAGGCCATTTCCGGAGAGATGCAGGTCAGCAGCGGCGCGCTTCGCTTGAGGGCATAAACATCCCGGATGGTGCGCCCGGGCGCTTGGTCGGCCTTGTATTCCTGATAGGGGGGGACTTCCTGATCCTGGGTCAGCGCCTTATCCAAGCCGCCCATGGCGATCAGCGCCTCTTTCATGCCGTTCTCCATGCCTTTGACAATGGCCGACATGCCCACCAAGCTGGAGACACCCAGGATAATGCCCAGCATCGTCAGGAGTGAGCGGAATTTATGCGCCCAAATCTCCTTCAACCCAACCACCATGGCATTAAATAGGTACATCGTGCAGTCTATCTTCGCTATACTGACGTTTGGCGGCGGAGAAAATTCAGCTCTCGATCAATACTTCCCGCACCGTATCGGGGTTGGCGGGGTCATGCGCCTCGGAGTTGAAGCCGATGGAGAGAGTGGCGCGCGTGCCGGTGTTTTTTGAGGCGTGCGGCAAACCGGCGGGCAGATAAAACTTCCAGGCCTGCCCTTCAGGCACCTGGTAATCCTCGATTTTCCCGGCGCGCTTGATCCGTACCAGCATCGGCCCGTTCATCACGGCGATTTCCGCCCCGCGTACGTGATAGTGGTTGCCCCGAACCGTGCCGGGCTCGAACGTCACCACATGTACATTCCGCTGCATCCGAATTTCCTCTTCGGTCAACGGTTCAAACAACATCCCGCGCGCATCGGCGAACGTCTTCAGCGGGCGGACGGCAAATTCATTAAACGACATAGCGAGGAGAAAGTAGCCGATGCCCGGCGGAACAAAAGTTAAAAATTTGGTGTCCGCAACGCGAAGCTTGGGTTATCGTGCGTCATGCGCGTATTAATTATAGGTTGTGGTTATGTCGGGCTACCGCTGGGGGCGGCCCTCGTAAAGTTGGGCCATGAAGTCCACGGCGTGCGCCGGTCCGCCGGTGGCGAAGAGGCGTTGACCGCCGCCGGGATTCAGCCGCACGTGGCGGATATTTCCGTCGCCGCGGATTTGCAGCAATTACCCGGTCCGTTTGACTGGGTCGTGAATTGCGTGTCTTCCACCAAAGGCGGCGTGGACGAGTATCGGCAGGTTTACCTGGACGGCACGCGCAACCTGATCGCCTGGCTGGCCCCGCAGCCGCCGAAGAAATTTGTCTTCACCAGCAGCACGAGCGTTTACGGGCAGACCGATGGCTCGGCGGTGAAGGAAGAGAGTTCCACCCGCCCGAGCAGCCCCACCAGCCAATTGCTATTGGAGACGGAGCGGCTGCTCCAGACCGCCGCCCGGCTCAAGCAACTACCCGCCGTGATCCTGCGCGTCGCCGGCATTTACGGGCCCGAGCGCGGCCACTTGTTTTTGCAATATTTGCGCAACGAGGCGCGCCTTTACGGCAAGGGCGAGCGCTATATCAACATGATTCATGTGGACGACGTAGTGGGCGCCATCATCGCCGCGCTGAAAAGCGGGCGCGCCGGGGAAATTTACAATACTGCCGATGATGAACCGGTCACCCAGTTGCATTTCTTTCAATGGCTATCCCAGACCCTGGGCAAATACCCCCCGCCCCAAGCCACGGCGGAGGAGGACGCCGCCCGGAAGCGCGGGCTCACCCATAAGCGCGTCTCCAACCGCCGGCTTAAGATGGAGATGGGCTATCCTTTCAAATACCCCACCTTTCGCCAGGGGTACACCGCAGAGATTCAGCGCTTGTACGACCTGGGCGTGATCGAGGTCTCCCGCGATCCGCGCTGAAATATAGATAACTTAAATGCGCATCGTGCGCTCCCGCCGCTTCCGTATTTTGCGCCGGACGCCAACGACTCACCAGCAACCCATCATCCGCTCCCTCAGCCGCAGAACGGACCTCCTCTCCCTGAGGGAGAGGAAAGAGGTGAGGGGGTATGAAACTCTGGGAATTTCCCCACCGTCAAATTCCATCGCCTCGCTGAAGGTCCGCCGCGCAATCCTGAATGTTGGGAGCGTTATATAGCTCCATACCCCCTCACCCTAGCCCTCTCCCTTGGGGAGAGGGAATGCCGCTCGCGGCGTGGTGATAATCCCAATGTCATCCGTGCGCTCCCGCCGCTTCCGTATTCTGCGCCGGACGCCAACGACTCACCAGCAACCCATCATCCGCTCCCTCAGCCGCAGAACGGTCCTCCTCTCCCCAAGGGAGAGGAAAGAGGTGAGGGGGTACGGAACGCTGGGAATTTCCCCACCGTCAAATTCCTCCGCGCCGTTATATTTGAGACTCCTTACGTCGTCACCTACATTCGGATTTGCTTCCTTGGGCGCTGGGAGGGGTGGATTTTGGGCTGGAATCGCGTGGTTTTGGAGCTTTATGGCGGGTTTCAATGCAGGAATTAAGCGGTTCCAGATGGCCATGAAAAGATTTTTGAAAATATTTCTTGCGCCGTTCCGGGCACTTCCGGTAAAGAATCCGTGTTCCTTAAAAATGAAGCTCGTAGTTCAGGTGTCCGGCGGCAAAACGCAAGAGCCCTTGGAGCGCTCTACGCCGCAGCCGGTTGGAAGTTTAAGATTGCGGGTTTATGGGTCGGTGGTTGGACATTTTACGGCAGGGTTTGGTTCGGTGGCCGAGATTCGTGGATCGGAGCCAAGCCGCGCTGCGTTGCATTTCTCCCCTTGGGCGGTTCTCCCGCGCAGTTCCAGTCCTCATCGTCCCCGTTCCAAGGCGCAAGGTCAGATTTCTCGCCCGGAACTCCGGGGGTTTGGGTTGATCCCCCGGAGTTCCGCCTTAGTTCTCCCAGATTCTGCCGTTTCTCCCCGGAGTTCTGCCGTCCAACCCCCAGGAAGTGCGGCGGAACCCCGGAGAATTATCGCGGAACCCCCAAGAAGTGCGGCATTTCTCCCAAGAAGTATCGTAGAACCCCGGAGAAATACGGCGCAACCCCCAAGAAGTGCGGCAAAACCCCCGAGAAGTGCGGCACTTCTCCCGAGAAATATGCCGGAACCCCCGAGAAGTGCGGCAGAACTCCCAGGAAGTGCCGCAGAACCCCGGAGAAACAGGGCGGAACCCTCGGGAAGTGCGGCGGAACTCCCGAGATGTGCGGCAGTTCTCGCAGGAAATAGGGCGGAACCCCGCCGCTCCAGCCCGGAATCCCGGCCCGCCAAGGCAAAAATTTCACATTTTGGGGCGCAACACCGCAGTTTTGCCCCCCAACCGCGCACTTCCGACCGGGAACGGCGCGGTTTACCCCCATTTCAGCCCGCATAAACCTATGAGTAACCCATGGCTGCCACGGTTCGACGACGGTGTGGTCCGATTAGACGCGGGCTGGAGGTTCCCCACCGCCGAAGAAATCCAGGCCGCCGCAATGCAGAAGTTCGAAAGCGGACCTATGAAAAAACAAAAATGGTATCCAACGCGGGCCGGCGACCAAGTGCTTTGGCTCGATAACTTCGGGCCCAAATACGCCATCCGTGGCCCCCAGGTCGGCATGCTCCAGGCAAACGTGGACGCCACGGTGGCCGGGGTGCGCTACCTTTCCCATGCCATCTCGGCATGGCTGCCCGCCGTCCGCGCCTTTGGCCATTCCGGCACCGAGACGCTGGATTTGCTGGCCAACGGCAGCGGCCCCTCCGCGCTGGTGCTGCCGGTCTTCACCCCGCCCGCGCTGCCCAATGGAGTGGTGCCGGTGCCGCCCGGCGTGCTGGTGCGCCTGTTTGCGGAAGTGGCCGAGTTCAAGACCAAGCCCGGCTACACGGAAGCCATCGGCAAGGACCTCGGGATCGTGGCCGCGGAAGACACCTCGGTGCATGCCGCGCCGACCATTCACTTGGAGACGCAGGCCGGTCAAACCTGCCAATTGGTCAAAGTGGTTTTCGTCAAGTACGGCCACATGGGCGTCTATATCGAGAGTCGCCGGAACAACGGCGCTTGGGAATTCCTGGCCATTGACACGCATTCGCCGTACCTCGACGAGCGTCCGCTGCTGGTCGCGAGCGCGGCGGAGACCCGCGAATACCGCGTGCGCTTCTGGGATAAGGGCGAGCCCACCGGCGATTGGTCGGACGTGGCCAAGATCGCGATTTCAGCCTAAAGAAAAGTATTAAGGATTAAGGATTAAGTATAAAAGCCAAGCCATGGGGCGCTGGGAACTTCCCGGCGCCCCATGTTGCATTTCAGCGGGGGCGCGGGGGATTTTTGCCGAAAGATTCAGACTCCTTACGTCGTCTGCTACGGGGAAAGGAGACGGCTTCCCCTACTCTGCTTTCTCGGGGGCGTCCGGCGCGGTGCCGGTGGCGGTCAGGTCGTTGACGATGTAGGGCTCGAATTCGGCGCGGAGATGCGGCGGGATGCGCACCTTGAAGCGGGCCTTGGGGCCGCCGTATTTAACGTCGGTGATCTGGGCGGCCTGGTGCAGAATGGAGATGGCGTGGGCGTGGCTGTGCGGGATCGCGAGTTCCAAATAAAGCCGCACGGGGCGCAGGCGGATGCCCAGTTCGGCGAGCAGGGCCGCGACGCCTTCGCCGGTCTTGGCGGAGAGGAAGACGGAGTTCGGAAAGAGTTCGCGGTAGTTCTGGCAGATGCCGCGGTCCTCGAAGCGATCAAGTTTGTTGAAGACCATCAGGATGGGCTTGTGCGCCGCGCCGATCTCGTTGAGCACTTCGTTGACGGCGAGGATTTGCTCCTTGGCCTGCGGGTGGCTGAGATCGGCGACGTGCAGCAAAAGATCGGCCTGGACGACTTCCTCGAGGGTGGCCTTGAACGCCTGCACGAGGCCGTGCGGCAGTTTGCGGATGAAGCCGACGGTATCGGAGAGGAGGACGTTCTGATTGGTGGGCAAATGGAGCCGCCGCGTGGTGGGGTCGAGCGTGGCGAAGAGTTTATCCTCCGCCAGCACGCTCGCGCCCGTCAGAGTATTGAGCAGGGTGGATTTGCCGGCGTTGGTGTAGCCCACAATGGAGGCGAGCGGCCAGAGATTACGCTGGCGGCCATTCCGCTGCGTGGCGCGCTTGTTGCGGACGTGGTCCAACTCCTCCCGGATGGTGTCAATGCGTTCCTGGGTGCGGCGGCGGTCGGATTCAAGCTGCGACTCGCCCTCGCCCGCGCGCATGCCGATGCCCCCAGCCTGGCGGGAGAGGTGGCTCCAGAAGCGGGTGAGGCGCGGGAGAAGATACTCCAACTGCGCCAGCTCAACCTGGAGCTTGCCCTCGCGGGTGCGGGCGCGCTGGCCGAAGATCTCCAGGATCAGCGCGGTGCGGTCGAGGATTTTGCAGCCGAAGATCTGCTCCAGGTTGCGGCCCTGGGAGGAGCTGAGTTCATCGTCGAAGATGATTGTGTCCACGTTGTTCTCCTCGCAAAACTTGGCGAATTCCTCCGCCTTGCCGCGCCCGATGTAAGTGCCGCTGGTGGGCGTCTCCATTTTCTGCGCCCCCTGCCCCACGACGACCGCGCCCGCCGTGACGGCCAGCTCGGCGAGTTCAGCGAGGGAATCCTTGACCTCCAGCCCGGTGCGCGCCTTGAGTTCAGCCCCGATGAGGAAGACGCGGCGCGTGCGCTTCGTGGCGATGTCAATGAGTGCTTTCAAAGGCGCGGGATATTTTTAGGGCGGCGGGTCGCCGGCTCAGGCGCGACCGCCAAAGGAGACGTAATCGTCCAGGTCCAGGAGTTCAAACCAGGAACTCAGGTCCTCGCGCTTGGGGGCGAGCTTCTGATGGCATTCCTGGTAGAACTCGCGCATCTCGACGGCCATGGGACCGCGGCGTTCCTGGCTGGCAGACCAGCCCTCGATAGCCGCAAGGTTGGGTTTGGCGGTGGAATTAGCGATGATCCAGGCCAGCACGTCGCCATCGCCCGCGCCGGTGGCGACCTGCGCCTTGAGGGCGTCGGCGTCAATCCCGGCAAAGGTGAGGAACTGCTGATCCAGCGGGCAGTTGTAATGGTACTCGCCGATCTTGCCGCCCAGCAGGGCGCGGCATTTGTCCAGCATACGCGGGAGGATGACGAATCCGCCGAGCTTGACGCGCGCGCTGCGGGGGGCTTGCTTGGTGAGGTCCACTTTGAGGAGTTTCATAGTAGTATTATTGGGTTACACGGTTCAGACGGGCGCCGGAACGGGGCCGGGAAAAACGGGAGGCGGATGGGCGGGGCTGGCTCAATTGACTTTTTCCACCGCATTGAAGTAGTTCTGGAGCGCCTCGCGGTACTCGGAAGGCAGCACGCGGCCGGAGCCGCCCGCGCTGCCCTTATCCACCTTGCGCGCGCCGCCGGTCTTGCCGCGGACGTCGCCGGTGTAAGGCGTGTTGGGCCGCTCGGAGCCGTAATTACCGGTGTTGCCGCCGGGCGATTGGGCGTTGGGATCCTTGCCCTCGCCCATCTGCGGCTTGCCTTGTCCCATGGCGAGCATTTGCATGAAAGCCATCATCCCCTGCTGCTGGCCCTGGCCCTTACCTTGCTTGGAATCCGGCATCATCTGCTTGATGGCTTCGTCAAGCAGGTTCATGGCGTCGCTCTGCGCGTTGTAGGCGGGGTCATCGGTGCGGGGGCGCTTGAGATGTGAGGCGGCGTCATCCATGGCCTCGTTGGCGTCGTTCATACGCTCGCGGGGCTTGTCGAAAAGACGGTCTTTCTTGAGGCGCTTCAGTTCCTTGCTGGCCCCCTGCTGACGGTCGGCGAGCTTGGCGGTGTCCTGCGCGTAATTTTCCTTGCCCTTGCGGAGCTGCTCCATGAGGCGGGTTTGTTCACGCAGGGTTTCCTGCGTCTCGCGGATGCGCAGGAGGGCGAGCATCTTCTCCAAATCCTCCTCGGACATCTTCTTATCCCCGCCGCCGCCACCGCCGCCGCCGTCATCGTCCTTCTTCTCGCCGTCGAGCTTCTCGGCCCATTGGAAAAACTTCCCGGCGAGCTGCTTGCTCTGGGCCATGGCCTGGGAACCGATGTTCTCCTTGATCAGATCGCCGACTTGCGCGACGCCCTCGATGGCCTTGACTTCCTCCATGTCCTTGTGGACTTCGCCATGCCGCTCGATGCCGGTGCGCTGAAAGAAGCGCTGGATTTCATCCTGCACGCGCTTGACCTGTTTGCTGGTCTTTTCCTGGTCTCCGGAGAGGCGGTCGAAATTCTTGCGGACGACGGGCGGCAGTTGGTCCTTGGTGAGGCCGATGGTTTCGGGGAGGGACTTCTGGAGTTCATCGCCGGTTTCCTTCTCAACCTGGCCGAGGGCGCGGAGACGGTCGGCGAGGCTCTTGGCCTGCATCTTGTCCATGGTCGTGGCCATCTTCTTGAGCAGATCCTGCATGTTCTGGAGCGCCTCCTGCTCCTGCTGGAGTCCCTCGTCGGTCTTTTCCTTGCGCTCCTGCGGGCTCTGCTTGGCCTGGGCGTTCTTGAGGGATTGGCTGGCGGGCTGCATCTTCTGGCGGGCGATGTCCTGCATCTTCTCGACGTTCTCGGTCCAGTCCTTGACGATGTCGGTGGGGATGGATTTGTTGCGGAGGGCCTCCTTGGTGTTCTTCAGGGTGTCCTGCGCGAGGCGCTCGAGCTGCTGCGCGTAATCCTGCTGCTCATTGGCCTGCTCGCCGAGCTGCTTGGCGGTCTCCTCGTTGGCGAGCTGCTCGGGCTTGAGGTCCTTGACCTGCTTGGTGTCCCCGGCCAGGTTCTCCTGCCGTCGCGTCAGTTCCTCGAGGGCGGCGCGAAGCTTCTCGAATTCCTCCTGCACCATCTTGGCGTGCTCCTCTTTGCTCATGACGAAGATGCGGTGCATGATGGATTCCGAAGGCTGGCGGTCGGGCAGATAATCCAGGGCGGTGGCGCGCAGACCCACGAGCGTGCCGGGCGGCAACTGGAGCACGAGCGGCGAGAAGTCGTATTTGCCGTCCAGCTTCTTCATCTGGTAGCCGCCGGCCTTGACCTCGAACACGCGGGTGGCGACTTCGTCAGGCTTCGCGGGCAGCGCGATGTCCAGCCGCACGCCGATATTCTTGACGCCGTAGTCGTCCTGGCTGGTCACGCGAATGGCGAGGACCTCATCCTCGAGAACGGCGACCGCGCGGGCAAGGTCGGGGAATTCCACTTGCGGCGGATTATCGCGCTGGGCGGCGAGCGTGAGCAGCGCCGGGGCCTTGACCTCCAGCCCCAGTTCGTCGCGCCACGTCAGGCGCAGCTTGACATCCCCCGAGAGCGTGAAGGCGGGCGTGGTGAACTCATCGCCCTTGACGGGCAGCGGCACCAGCTTGTCGCCCACCATGGCGGCACTGGCGAGACGGCGGGTGGCGTTGGCAGTGAGCGTGAGCTTGCTACCCTCGACGGCGGTGTAACGGCCATTCTTCACCTCGCCGTCCAGATCCGGGTAATGCAGGTAGGGCGGCACCTGCACATGGGCGGTGAGCTTGCGCAAGGCGGGGCGATAGGTGGGCTCGACCTGGACCGTGCGCTGATCATCCCCCACGCTCAGGCGCAATTTCCCCGGCTGCGTCTGCGGCGGGATCTTGAAGATCACCTTGTCGCCCGTAACGGGGAAGGTGATCGGCACCTGGCGGTCGTACTGGAAGGCGGCTTCCTTGGGGCGGATTTTCGAGCGAACGATGAGCCCGCATTCGACTTCGAACGGTTCGCCATGCGCGACGATGAGCTTCTCCGGCAGCGCGGAAAGGGTCACAAAGGTGTAGCGCGGCGTGGCGCTGACGGGCCAGATCCAGCGAGCGAAGGCGTTGGCGCCGGCATCCGGCACCAGCACGCAGGGCGTGAGAATCAGGAGCAGCAGCACCACCGCAATCAGGGAATATATCTTGGGCTTGCGCGTCGCGACGGCGAGGCGGAAGTCGAACTTCAGCGCCTCGGAGGAAACTTGCGCAATAGCGGCGCGGCACAGGCCGGCGGAGACATTCGCAGGACGCGTGGATTCATTGGCCAGCTCGACAATGCCGAGCAGGCGGTCGCCGAGGCGGCGGTGACTCTTCTGGACGATGTTCGCCAAGGCGCGGGTATCGCGCTTGCTAAGGACCCAGAGCTTCACCCAGCTATAGGTGAAATAAACCACGAGGGCGAGGCCGAGCGCGGTGATGGCCAGGCGCAGCCAGATCGGCGTATCCCAGAAGCGGTCGGAGATGAACTGCAGCGCATAGGAGACCACGAGGCCGCTGATGGAGCCGGCCACGGCGATAATGGTGTCCACCCGCCAGAGCCGACGCTCGAGCACGGCGAATTGCCCGCGCAACTCCGGCGGTAACTGCACCAAATGTTCTGCCTGCGAATGCATATCTTTCCGAACGCTCTAAATCATACCGAACAACTTGCGCCCCGTCCAATAGATACCGAACAATAATATGAGCAGACCGGCCCACCAGGGACTGGCCCAGAGCTTGATCCGCTGCTCGAGCGGCTTCAGCTCCGGCAGGGCGTTGATCTGCTTCACAATGGCGTCCAAGTCCTGGACGGTGCCGGTCTTGGCGCGCGTCAGGTCGGCAATCTCGCGCAGCACCGAGGCGTTGACGGGCTGCCCGAGCTTCTCGCGCTGGACGCGCGCGACCAGGATTTCCGCCTCAAAGCTCTTCGCCATCTTATCGCTGGAAATGGTGATCTTATATTTGCCGCTTTCGCGCGCCAGGAAGCCGCCCTTGAAGACGCCCCAGCCGCCGGAAGCCATCGCGAGTTCCTGCCGCTCCGTCTGGCCGGTGGGGGAAACCAGCACGGCGTTGGCGGTGCCGCGCTCAATCGGGAAACCGCCCGCATCGAACAGCGTGGCGTTCAGATAGACGTTGTCGCCGACGCGCGGGTTCTCCGGCGTGAAGACCAGGCGCACATTCTGCCCCGCCGCAAGGTGGCGCTTGTGCGACATCCAGCGCACGACCTGCCCCCAGAAGCGGTAATGATATTTATCCTCGACGCCGCGCCGCCATCGCCACGCCGCGTCGGTGCCCATGAAGAGGGTTTCCCCGCTGCCGTACGGGCGGGTGACCAGCAGCGGCAGGCGGCCGCTGTTATTGCGCAGCGCGGAATGCACCGCGAGCACCTCGGACCCGGCACGGCTCTTCAAGACGCCCGCGCACCAGTAGAAGCCCGGCAGATTCTTCCACACGCCTTCGTTCTGCTGCTCGTCGTTGGCCAGCATGGTGAGGAAATGCCCGCGCCCGACGCTGGTGAGCAGCAGCGAGGACTCGGTGGGCAGCCCGATGCCCTGCGGCTTGGCCGGGTCATAGACCACCGGCAGCAAATCGGCGAGCACGCTGTTGGTGAGCGTGAGCTGGCGGCCCCGCGCGCCGGGCAGGAAGACCAGTCCGCTGCCCTGCTGTTCCACCAGGCCCTTGAGCAGCGCCACCTGCGTCTCGGTGAGTTCCTTGTCGCCAAGGCCGACGTCGCCAAGGAAGACCACGTCGTATTTGGAGAGAACTTCCTTGGTCTCCGGGAACGCCTTCAAATAGTTCGTGCCGCCGCCCATGGGCTGGCCGGGATGATAGAGCAGGCAATTCACCTCGACGCCGGGATCGCGCTCCAGGGCGTTGCGCAGATAGCGGTATTCCCAGCGCGGCAGGCTGTCAATGACGAGCACGCTGAGCTTCTCGGAGCGGATGGCGATGCGGAATTTCTGCTCATTGTTGTCCTCGAGGCTTTCCCCTTCGGCCACCGGGAAGCTCATGCGCAGATTATAATCGCCCAGCGCTTTGGGCAGCCACACCATGGTGTCCTGGATGAGCGTGTACGCGGGGATCACAACTTCCTTGCGCGCCTCCTCGCCGTCCGTGCTTTGCAGGGTGACGACCGTCTTCACCTCGCGCGGCAGATAGCTCTGGATCTTGAACGGAATGGAGACCTGCTCGCCCAGCAGACCGTACGCGGGCGCGGAAACCTGTTGCAGAATCAGGTCGGGCAGCGGCGTCTCGCTGCCGACGGCGACGGAATAAACCGGAATCTCGCGCATACGGTAGCGCGTGGCGGCGCTGACGGGCGAAGCGCCCAGATTCCAATCGCCATCCGTGAGCATCAGGACCGCCTTGAGCCGGCGATGCCGCTGCAGCGAGGCGTCGAGCGCCTCATTGAGATCGGTGCCGACTTCCCGAATCGCCGCGCCGGCCGCCGTCTCGCCCGGGGGCGTGGCCATATCCTCCACGGAAACCTTGGCGTTCTTCTCCAGCACCTTCCAGAACTTGTTGGTGCGCTGCTTTTCCAGCCACTGCTCGCGCCGCACGATGGTGTGGTCGCCCAGGGTCAGATCGCGCGTCGTCATCGAGGCGGATTTATCCATCAGGATGGCGATTTCCGGCGGGTCCTTTTCCTCGATGATCTTGACGAACTCCGGCTTGAGCAGCGTGAAGCCGACCAGGAGCAGAATCAGCAGGCGGAAACCTTCCAGCAGACCGACGGCGCGCAGATTGCCCCGGCGACGCCAGTTCAGGAAGCTCAGCCAGCCCGCGCCGAGCCACAGGAGCACGCCCAGCGCGACGATGCCGAGCGGCGCGTTCAACTCCAGGTGGGTGGCGGCAACGATGAACATGCGTTAATCCTCCCCCTTGGCGTTGGCGCCTGCCAGCTTGGGCGGAAGCACCAGGATGGATTCGACCAGCAGGAACCCGAGCATCAGGAAAAGCAGGGTCCGCCACAGTTCCGATTGCAGCCGGGTTTCCCCCTGCTTGCCTTCGGAAAACAATTGCACCTTCACGGAGCCGAGCAGCGCGCGCGCCTTGGAGGGCTCGACGGTCTCCGGGTCATTCTCCGCGAGCGGACGGTTGACGGCCACCAGGCGCGTCTGGGATCGGTACACGCCGGCTTGCACGCGGATATCCTTGACGCCTTCCAGCGAAGTCCAAGCCTCCGCGCCGTCACCGGCCCCCGTCTCGCCGCACTCCACCAGGCTGGCCTGCGTGAAGCGCCTTCCGCCGCTCTGCACCAGGCGCTGCACCAGCGGTACCAGCACCACGCCATCGCGCAGGTCGGACCATTCGCCCTGCGGCGAAGTCGCGCAGAACAGAATCTGGCCGCGCCCGACCACCCGCCGGGTCAGGAACGCGCTGCCATCTTCAAACGTGGCCACGATGCCCTTCTCGCCGCCGATGGTTTGGCGGCGCGTCACCAGCAATTCGCCGAGCGGCAGGCTCAGGCCTTCCTCGGTTTTAACGAGCGGGCCTTCCTTCTCTTCCCAACGGGCCACTTTCCAATTCTTGTCGGCCTCGGCATTTTCCACCGGCCCCCAGAGGACGGAATCAAACCGGCCCTGGCCGGACGGCGGGAAGACCAGCACGCTGCCGCCCGCCTTGGCGTAATCCATGAGCTTGGCCGCCACGCTCTCGGACGGGCTGGGGCCCGCCCAAAGCACGGCGGCATACGGGTTCCAATTCACGCTCTCCGCTTTATCAGGCGCGAGCACATCCGCGACGCGGTTGGTGTCGGAAGGAATCGGCGCGGCCGCGAGCGCCAGGATACGCCCCACGGCGTCCTCGCTGGCCACCACGGCCGAGCGCACCGCCACGGGCGGGCCATAGACAAAATAAGCGGTGTTGTCGCGCGGGTTGTCATCCGCCGGGATTTCCACCTTGCCCCAACCGGTCGCCTGGGCGTTTTCGAGCAAAATCTTGTGGCGATAGCGGAAGCTCTGCCCCTGGAGTTGCAGTTCGGTCTGCGAGCGATTTCCGTCCACCGAGAACACGAGCGGCAGCGTGACGGGCGCGGGGTTATTGCGCTCAATATCCAGGACCACCTCGACTTCCGGCGGCTGGGAACGGTAGCGGCGATTGACCTCCAGCACGGAGATGCTCGCGCTTTCGCCCGTCGGCGGTTGGTCCAGCGCCAGCAGGCGCACCCGCACGCTCTGCGGAAACGCCGCCAGTTGCGCGCTGAGCGCCGTCCACCGCTCGCTCTCGGGCCGCCAGTTACTACGTTGCAGATCGGAGGCGATCCAGATTTCCACGTTGCCGGGCTTGTTGCGCTGCAGCCAATCGAGAACGACCTGAAGCGTCGCCGGCAAATCCGCTGCGGTATCCGTGGCCGCCGCCAAGGATAATTGCGGCAGGGATAACGAGTCCCCGATTTCCTGCGGCGTGCGCAGGGCGGAATCAAACAGCACCAGGCGGCTGGTATCCTGGAACGTCTTGGCGGCCTGCCCCAGCAGGCGCAAGGCGTCTTCCCGCTTGGAGATTTGTCCGTTCGCCAGACGGGCCTCCATGCTGGTGGAGCGGTCCAGCACCAGCAGAATGGCGTCCGGCGCCGGGCGCAGCGCCCAACCCACCCAACCGCCGGCCAGTGGCCGCGCGACGGCCAGAATCAGCACCAGCAGGGCCAGGACCCGGAACAGCAGAATGAGCCATTGCCGCAGCTTGGCGAACCGCGTCGATTTGCGGGTCATGGAAAGCAGGAACATCATCGCGCCCCAATCCACGGAGCGATGGCGCAGCCGGTTGAACAGGTGAATGATCACCGGCAGCAGCGCCAGGGGAATGCCCCACAGGATGAAAGGTTCGAGAAACGTCATGCGCTATTTGGCCTTCATGGCGCGGCCTTTCAGGAACTCCCGCAGCACCGCCTCGTAACTTTGATCCGTCACCACCGACATGAGCTCGACCGCGAAGCGATTGCAGCCCTCGCGCAGCGCCGTCATGTGCTGCTTGAGCTGCTGCTGGTATTGCGCGCGGATGATCGCCGGCTCCGCCAGGAGAGTGGCCGGGGATTCCAGATCCACGAACCGCGTCGGGCGATCGAACGGGAAATCAATCTCCATCGGGTCCATCAGATGGAACAGCGCCACGTCGTGTTTTTCAAACCGCAGATGCTGGAGGCAGTCCAGCAGCGGCTCCACCGGGCAAAAGAAATCCGAAAAGACAACCACCAGGGCGCGCTGGCGGATCTTCTCTGAAAAATCGTGCAGCGCCGACACCAGCGCGGTCTCGCCGCCGACCGGCACCGTTTCGACCATGTCGAAAATGGTTTGCAGATGCGTCGGGTTGCGCTTGGGCGGCACATCCTGGACCACCTCTTTGCCCACGCACATCAGCCCGGCGGCGTCGCCTTGCTGGATCAGCATGTAGGCGAGGCTGCAAATCAGGCGGCGGGCGTAATCAATCTTGGCGTCGCCCGCGCTCTTGAAGCGCATGGAGTTGCTGCAATCCAGCACGAGGTAACAGCGCAGATTGGTGTCCGCCTCGTATTCCTTCATGTAGAAGCGGTCGGTGCGGGCATAGACGCGCCAATCGAGCCGGCGGATGTCATCCCCCGGCACATACTTGCGGTATTCGGCAAACTCCACGCTGGAGCCGCGATGCGGGCTCTTGTGCAGCCCCGCCACGGTGCCCACCATGGGCAGACGCGTCCCCAGCGGCTGTTGCATCAGCCGGGCCACGACCTTCGGGTCCAGGAAGCGTCTTTCCTTGTTAGTCGCCTGCACGGGATTCGCTTACTTCTTGCCGCCTTGCGCGCATTCCGCCCAGAGCCGCGTGATGATTTCCTCGCTGGTCACGCCTTCGGACTGCGCCTGGAAATTGGTCAGGATACGGTGCATGAGCACGGGCTGCGCCACCGCTTCCACGTCTTCGAGACGCACCAGGTAACTGCCATTCAGCACGGCGTGCGCCTTGGCGCCCTTGATCAAATACTGCACCGCGCGCGGGCCGGCCCCCCAGGTGACCCAGCGGGTAATCCAGTCCGGCGTCTTTTCGCCTTTGGGGCGGGACATCCGCACCAGGTCCACCACGAAATCATACACATGATCCGGCACCGGCACGCGCTGCACGAGTTCCTGGTACTCCATCACCTTGGCGCCATCAATCAGCTTGCGCAGTTTGGCGGGCGGTGCGCTGGTGGTTTCCCGCGCGATGCGGCGCTCTTCCTCGATGCTGGGGTACTTCACATTGATGAAGAACATGAAGCGGTCCAACTGCGCTTCCGGCAGGGGATACGTGCCTTCCTGCTCAATCGGGTTCTGCGTGGCCAGCACGAAGAACGGCAGCGGCAGCGGGAAGTTCTTGCCGACGGCGGTGACTTTGAATTCCTGCATGGCCTCCAGCAAGGCGGACTGCGTCTTGGGCGGCGTGCGATTGATTTCGTCCGCCAGTACAATGTTGGCGAACACGGGGCCCTTCACGAACTCGAAGGCGCGCCGACCGGGCTGGTCGGTCTCCTGCAAAATATCGGTGCCGGTGATATCGGACGGCATCAGGTCGGGCGTAAACTGAATGCGGCTGAAATCCAGCGACATCACATTGGCCAGGGAATGCACCATCAGCGTCTTCGCCAATCCGGGCACGCCCATCAATAGACCATGTCCGCGCGACAGGACGCAGATTAATAGTTTCTCGATCACTTCATCCTGGCCGATGATGACCCGGGCGATCTCCTGGCGCAGTTCGCCATAGAGCTTGCGCATCTCGTCCACCGCCGCGACATCGCGATCGGAAAATACCTGGCCCGCCTCCCCGTTTTTCAGGGATGCATCGGCTACCGTTCTGGCATTGTTTTCACTCATAAAGGCTTTCTAGCTAAAAAGTTGGGTCACACTATCTTGTGGCAGACGGTGTGGCAAGTTGAAAGCTCCCCGTTTTTTGGAAAAATCAAGCGCCAGAACGAGGGCGCATCAATAACTGTTGAAAGGTTTGGCATTCCATACTATCAATGCTCACATGTTAAGCAATTCAACGACCATCACATGGCGGCAGACCGCTGTCGCAATCTTTGTTGCTGTCTCCAGCCTGGCTACGGCCGCCCCGGTGGAGAAGGCGACCACGCTCTTTGACTTCACCACCAAGACCGATGTCTCCGGCATCAGCACCACCGACGCCACCGTCGCCTGGAAAGCGGGCCAGGGCCTGGTCGTCCAAACCGGGCAGAAGAACAGTTGGCCCGGCATCACCCTCAAGGCGCCGAATGGCAAATGGGACCTCTCCGCCTGCCAAGCCGTGTCGGTGGAGCTGAAAAATACCGGCACCGAGAAGGTGACCATCTCCTGCCGCGTAGATAATCAGGGGGCGGATGGCAACAAGAACTGCATCACCACCGGCCTCGCGCTGGAGCCGGGTGCCAGCGGCACCCTGCGCGCCAGCCTGAACAGCACTCCGTGGCGGCTTTCCGAAAACATCAAGATCATCGGCATGCGCGGCGCGCCGGGCCGCAGCGACAAGCTGGACCCTGCCGCCGTGACGCAACTGCTGCTCTTCATCGGCAAGCCCACCGCGAAGCATTCCTTTGAAGTGACGCGCATCAGCGGCACCGGCTCCTTGACCACCCTGGACATCAAGACCTTCTTCCCGTTCATTGATGAGTTCGGTCAATTCAAGCATATTGATTGGCCGGGCAAAACACATTCCCTGGAGGACATGGCCGCCAAACGCCAAGCGGAAGTCAAAGAGTTGGCCGCCCAGCCCGGCCCGAAGGATCGCGATCAATACGGTGGCTGGACCGCCGGGCCAACGCTCAAGGCCACCGGCTTTTTCCGCGTGGAGAAGCACCAGGGCAAATGGTGGCTCGTGGACCCGGAGGGCCGCCTCTTCTGGTCGCACGGCGTGGATTGCGTGCGCCTGGAGGCCAGCACGCCGATCTCGGATCGCGAGAATTATTACCAGAACCTCCCCGCCGAAGGCTCGCCGTTCGCGAAGTTCTATGGCACCGGCAATTTTGCCGCGCACGATTATTATGAGAAAATCCCCAAGTACCGTACCTACGACTTTTCCAAGGCCAACCTGCTGCGCAAGTACGGCGAGACCTATCCCGACCAGTTCGCGGACATGACCCACCGGCGCCTGCGAAGCTGGGGCATGAACACGATCGCCAACTGGTCCGACAGCAAGGTCTATAACCAGCGCCGCACGCCGTACACCGCCACCATTGGTTTCGGCTCCAAATCCATCCAGGGTTCCTCGGGCTATTGGCGCAAGTTCTTCGATGTCTTTGACACCTCCTTCCGCGACAACGCCCGCAAAGCGATGGAGAAGGAAAAAGACACTTCCGCCAACGACCCGTGGTGCATCGGGTATTACGTCCATAACGAGGAAAGCTGGGGCTCGGAAACCTCGCTGGCCAGCGCCGCGCTGTCCTCGCCCCCGGACCAGCCCGCCAAGCTGGTGTTCGTTGAGGATTTGAAAAAGAAATACACCACCATCGCCGCGCTGAACCAGGCGTGGGGAGTTTCCCATGCCTCCTGGGACACCCTGCTGCAAAGCACCAACACCCCGAGCGTCAAGCTGGCGGGCGACGACCTCCGCGCGTTCTACCAGAAGCTCGCCGAGACCTACTTCCAGATCGTGAAGGAGGAAATCAAACGCGCCGCCCCCAACCACCTCTACCTCGGCTGCCGCTTTGCCTGGGTCAACGACATCGCCGCACGCGCCGCGACGAAGCATTGCGACGTCATCAGCTACAACCGGTACGAGTACAGCGTGGAGAAGCATCACCTGCCGGACAGCATTGACCTGCCCATGATCATCGGTGAATTCCATTTCGGCGCGCTCGATCGCGGCATGTTCCACACCGGCCTCAAGCGCACCGAGAACCAGAATGACCGCGCCCTCAAGTACAAGGAATATGTCCAGGGCGCGCTGCGCAACCCGTACTTCGTCGGCACCCACTGGTTCCAGTACAAAGACCAGGCCACCACCGGTCGCAGCGACGGCGAGAATTACCAGATCGGCTTCCTCGACATCTGCGATAACCCGTATCCCGAAACCATCCAGGCCAGCCGCGAAGTCGGCTACGGCATGTACGAGTACCGCCTGAAAAACAACTAAAACTGAATCCATAACAACTCTATGAACACCACCTGCAATCGCCGCCATTTCCTCCGCGCCTCCGGCCTGCTCGCCGCCGCGGGGACCATCCAATTCCTGCCCGGCCACGTGCTGGGCCTCAACGGCGCCACCGCGCCCAACGCGAAACTCAACCTCGCCGGCATCGGCGTCGGCGGTCAGGGCGGCAGCGACATTGCCCAGTTGGCCTCCGAAAACATTGTCGCCCTCTGCGATGTGGACTGGGATCGCGCGGCGGGGACCTTCAAGAAAAACCCCAACGCCAAAAAGTACAAAGACTACCGCAAGCTGCTCGACGAACAGAAAGACATTGACGCCGTGGTCGTCGCCACGCCGGACCACATGCACGCGTTCGCCACCACGGCCGCCTTGCAACTCGGCAAACACGTCTATTGCGAGAAACCCCTCACCCACGACGTCTGGGAAGCCCGGCAAGTCGCCGAGCTGGCCCGCGCCAAGAAAGTCGCCACCCAAATGGGCAACCAGGGCCAGGCCTCCGAAGAAACCCGGCGCCTGTGCGAATTCATCTGGGATGGCGCCATCGGCCCGGCGCGCGAGGCGCACATCTGGACCGATCGCCCCGCCAAGGGCCTCTTCAAGGAATACTGGCCGCAAGGCATTGACAAACCCGCCGACACCCCGCCCCCGCCCGCCAACCTCGATTGGGATCTCTGGATCGGCAGCGCCCCCATGCGCCCCTACAACCCCGCCTATATGCCGTTCAAATGGCGCGGCTGGTGGGATTTCGGCACCGGCGCCCTCGGCGACATCGGCTGCCACGCCATGGACCCCGTTTTCCGCGCCCTGAAACTCAAAGTCCCGCTCAGCGTCCAGGCCTCCTCCAGCCGCGTCAACACCGAGGCCTATCCCGCCGCCTCCATGGTCACCTACGAATACCCGGCCCGGGGCGAATACCCGGCGCTCAAACTCATCTGGTACGATGGCGGCCTGCGTCCCCCGCGCCCGCACGGCTTGCCGGAAGGCGAATTCATGGGCGACAACGGCCGCATGATCATCGGCGACAAAGGCTTCATCCTGGGCAACAAACTCTTCCCCCTCGAACGCCGCGCCGAATACCCCGAACCGGCCAAGACCATCCCGCGCTCCCCCGGCCATCACCTGGAATGGATCAACGCCTGCAAGGGCGGGCCTGCCGCCGGCTCCAACTTCGACTGGGCCGGACCGCTGACCGAAGCCGTGCTGCTGGGCAACGTCGCCCTGCGCGTGCAACTGCGCGAAGACCTCACCCGCGCCAAGCTCCTGTGGAACTCCGAGAAACTCCAATTCACCAACCTCCCCGAAGCCAACGAATTCCTGCGGCGCAAATACCGGGACGGCTGGAGCCTGGGCTAAGCCTGCGAATGGGGAAACTTTTGCAGAAATATTGCTGGGCAGAAAAATTATGGCCAGAAGATGGAAGCTGGGAGCCACGGCTTTTTCCCATTGACCGGAGGGGCCTTTTTATGGATGGTCGGTGCTATGATAATAAACTGGCTGCAGAAAACGATGAACGAGCAGGGCGTTCAGGAATACTGTTATGCATCCATGAAACGCATCCTGTCATTCGGAGCGCTTGTGCTCGTGACCGCGAGTTGCAGCCGGGATAGTTCTCCGGTGGTGCCGAGTCTTTCTGGCCACTCGATCTTCGATACCCTTCTGTCGCGTCCAAGCGTCAGCGAACGAGTAAAGCAGGCCGAGCTCGACTTGCCAGGTGATGTTTACAAATCTGCCGGGGTGGGCACTGCTAGACCCATGCACTGGAATGATTCCCGCCAGACGCGAGAGCTCGACATTGGCCGTGAATTGCTGCGCGAGCTTCAACCTGCATTAAAGCGGATGAGTGTGAGCGATCTAATTTCAGCAATGAAGCTGTATCCCAGATTAACGCCCACTTGTCCAAGCGGGGTCGCCTATGTGCTCTATGGCGAAGGAAACAAGATGATTATTGATGAGATTGAGTCACGGCCTGTCCAGCAGTTGGCACCATTGAATTCATTGGCGAAAGATCAAAAGTACGAGGTATTCCTGAACGGGACCTATTCCGAAGACCTTGGCATCCTGTGCCAAATGATTTTGAAAAAAAAGGAGTTGTGGTGCCCGATATCTAACCCCTGCGTGCAGGCGACGCCGGATTGCGCTCTGCGCTCCGCTGTGCGGCTTTCGCCTTGTGGCTGAGTGCAGTTAAATTCTAACGATCATGATTACATATCCGGACGGAAGGATGGTGTGCATTGGCGACAAGGTTCTCATGAACCGAGGCCGCGAGTCTGGAACTATCCATGCTATTATCGACTCAACAGAGGCGATGGCAGCATGGGGCCACGAGGAGACGGGCTTGGTCATTGACGTTGCCACGAGTGGCTTGAACTTCTGGCCCGAGTGGTCTTTGAGGAGTTTTAACGACGAGATTCGATTTATTTCCAGCCCCATGGCCGGACCAGATGTTTCAGCAGCCGACAACGCATGAGCAGGAATGCCAAGGCCTTTTTCCGATTGACCGGTCGGGCGTTCCGGTGGAATGTCAGCGCCATGATAACCAACTGGCCAACGGCAACCATGAACGGGAAGGGCGTTCAAGAAGACTGGTCACCTACAAAATGAAGCGCGCCATTATCGTGGTTTTTATGCTGGGTCTTTCCGGCCTGTTTCTACTGGGCTGGGGCATGTTTGGAGATCATGCCTCGTTCCAGACCGGGCTTGACCAGTACGAGGGCTTACCTCCCAAAGCCTCGGACATCACGGTTTACCAGAACAAGAATATCAGCGGTATTTTCGTCGCAGATTTCAAGATCACTGAGCCTGATTTTCGTTCCTTCGCCGCTGAGAAGCATTGGCCTGTTCAGCCAATATCTGGTTCAACATTTGTCTTTCAAGCTAGGGCTTTCCATGAAGATCGGGCGAATGACAAGAAAGTAATCACTGATGGACTTGTTTATTCGCAGAGAGCCGCAAACGGCGGTGGTGTGACTGTAACCTACGATCGCAAGGATAGTCGTGCATACATTGACAGTAGTTCCCGATAATACGGCGAACAAAGCGGCTGCACCAAATGCCGCGATAGCGCTCTAGTTTCATTCGGCAGACCTCTTGCTCGGCGCACCCATTGCCGCAACCACCTTCGGGGTTGGCCGGGCACGGGAGACGGGGGACTCAAGGTGGAATTGGCCCCATTGCCCCTGCCAATTCGACCCTGTATAGCTGCTCCGGACTTATTCACCGGCTGGGCGGGAAACGTCCAGAGCATTCCCCAGCCCGGACGGTGAATAAGTCCGTCCGCGAAACCGATTTTATTATGCTAACTTTATTCCGGCTCCGGTACGAACATTCGACCCTGCGCGCCCGACGCGCTCAGCCCAAAGTCTCGACCGGAGCCGGAACTCGGACACGGATACGCATCCTCAGGTGCCGACGCCCGACGTCTAGCACTATACGATCTGCGACCCGTGACCAAACTCAGAAAGGCATCGTATGAACGACCTAAATATAGCTCACCTCTCCCAAGCGGAAAACCCCGAATTCGTGGCTTTCATCGGCCTCGATTGGGGTGACGAAAAACATGAGCTGGCCTTGGTGGCTGGCCAACAGCCCATGGAGTGCCGCACCCTCAGCAATACTCCGGAAACGCTGCATGCCTGGTTGGAAGAACTGGGCCAGCGGTTCCAAGGACAGCCGGTGGCGCTGGCCGTGGAAACCAGTCGTGGTCCACTGATCCATGTGTTCTGTGCCTATCCCTGGCTGACGATCTATCCCATTCACCCGGCTACCAGCGCCAAGTATCGGGCTGCATTCAAGCCCTCGGGTGCCAAAGATGACCGTCCGGATGCGATCATCCAATTGGAACTGCTGCGCCTCCATCGCGCCAAACTGCGCCCGCTCCAACCCCAGGAGGAAGCCACCCGTCAACTGGCGGGCATGGTGGAGTTACGCCGCGACGCGGTCGATCGGCGCACCCAAGTCCTCAACCAACTGACCAGCCTGTTGAAATCGTATTATCCCCAGGCCCTGTGCTTGATCGGACCGGAGTTGTCCACCAAACTAGCCCTGGATTTTCTGGACCGTTGGCCCGATCCCTTGGCGCTTAAAATAGCCCGCCCCAGCACGCTGAAAAGTTTCTATTACCAGCATGCGGTGCGTTCGGAAGCGTTGGTCGATGAACGACTGGCGGTCCATAAAAATCTGCGGCCACTGACGACGGAACTGGCCACCCTGGAGCCGGCGCGGATGCAGTTGGCGCTGTTGGTGGCCCAACTGCGGGTGTTTCAAAAACATATTGCGGGCATGGAAAAGCAAATTGACGCCCGGTTCAGTCAGCATCCCGAAGCCGAGCTGTTCCGGCATCTGCCGGGGGCTGGCCCCGCGCTCCGGCCGCGGTTGTTGGTGGCGTTTGGGGAGGACCGCACGCTGTATCCAGATCCCGCGGCGTTGCAAAAATATGTGGGGGTCGCGCCCGTCGTGGAAAAGAGCGGTAAACAGTGTTGGATTCACTGGCGCTGGCGGGCCCCCCGTTTTCTGCGCCAAACGTTCATCGAGTGGGCGGTTCACACCGTGGCGAATTCGGCGTGGGCCAAAGCTTATTATGACCACATGCTGGCCCACGGCAAACGCCGCCAAGTCATCTTGCGTGCGCTCGCCTTCAAATGGATTCGCATTCTCTGGAAATGCTGGCAGACCCGCACGCCCTATGATGAAGCACGTTACCTGGCGGCTTTAGCTCGACGCAAGAGCCCTTACGCGGTAAACAAATAATGGTGACTTTTATGCAAATTCCCTTGCGCAGCCAGGCTCAGGTGTTGGGCTGGAGTCCGGAATCCCTTTGGGATTCTTCCGATCCACCTGGGCGATTGGCTGATTTCTTTATCCCTGAGGTTGGTTTTTGTTCGGCAAGGATGGCATGACGTGTTCGGCAGCACTTCCAGAACTTCACTCCAATCTTCTTATTTTCGGCCTGATGCCCGGAACTTTCCGGGTGGAACGGGCTCCATTCCGGGTAGAACGGAGTCCATTCCGGGGGAATTAGCCTCCAATTCGGGGGAATCGGCGTCCATTCCGGGGGAATCGGCGTCCATTCCGGGGGAAATGGCTTCCGATTCGGGGGAATTTAAGCCCATTTCGGGGGAATTGGCCTCCAATTCGGGTGAAACGGAGTCCAATTCGGGTGAATTGAGGTCCGTTTCGGGTGAAACGGAGTCCGATTCAGTCGGCCTAAATATGGCGTGTCCGCAATCCTTTTATTCGAACCCGTTGAAAATAAGCGGGTTGGAAACTTTTAACCATTTTAACCAGAATTCCCCGGTGGATTCATAGAGAAAGTCAACATAGATGGCCCTCGACTAATCGCCGGGGGTTCGCAATATTGGACGTCCGATGAAGCGAGTGTGTGTGCAATGCGGTTCGAATCCCGGTTTTGCGCCCGTCTATCTGGAGGCGGCGCGTGAGCTGGGCCGCGTGCTGGGCCGCCAGCGCCTGGCCGGTTATCATCCGCCGCAGGTGGATAAGTGGATGGAGAAAAACAAGGTCACGACATGAAACGATTACGCAATATTCTCGGCCCCCTGCTCTCGGCGGTGGTGATGGCCAATGCCGCAGCCGCCGAAAAGGAGACTGCCCCTGAAACCAACGCGCTGCCCTTCAAGGTGAAGAACCCATCCATGACGGAAGGGGAGGCGCAGCCGAAGCATTGGACGGATAAATGGATCGCCTCGGGAAAAATCAGCATCCGCCGCGACGCGCAGGTGTTCAAGTCCGCCCCCGCCGCGCTGGCGGTGGAAAGCATCGGCGGCGCCGCGCAGGCGCAGGCGATGCAATTCATTGAAGCGCCCGCGGGCACCCGCTTCCGGCTGACCGCCTGGGCGCGGGCCACGGGCAAAGCCAAT
The DNA here is from genome assembly GCA_037139415.1 of Verrucomicrobiota bacterium. Lineage (NCBI taxonomy): Bacteria > Pseudomonadati > Verrucomicrobiota > Verrucomicrobiota bacterium. Next base: position 38,243 of record JBAXGN010000052.1, read on the forward strand.
GCCCTCGTCGGCATTCAATCGTACACCGCCGATTGGAAAGGCATCGAGTTTAAAGCCGTGGGCAATGCCATGGCGGGACTCGATTGGCAAAGGGTCTCAGGGGAAATCACGCTGCCAGCCAAAACCGCGCGCTTCGGCATCCTGCTGATGATCCAGGGCGACGGCAAGGTCTGGCTGGATGATGTCGCGGTCGAGCCCGCCGGAGGCGCAGCCGGTGATGCGGCGGGCGCGGGCACAACGGCGGCCAAGCCCAAAGTGGTCGCCCCACCCAAACCGGCAAATGCCTGGAGTCCCGGGGAAGGCTTCTACCCGGATTACCCGCAAGCGTGGCGCCAGGTGTTGCAAGGGCAGTTGGACCGCGCCAAGCAGGGCAACGTCAACCTGTTGTTTATTGGTGATTCCCTCACGCAAGGCTGGGATAAGGCGCTTTGGAAAGAGCGCTTCGAGCCGTTGGGCGCGGTGAACTTTGGCGTCGGCGGCGATGGCACGCCCCAGGTGCTGTACCGCATCGAGCACGGCATCCTCGACGGCCTTGCCCCCAAAACCGTGGTGCTGATGATCGGCATCAACAACACCTGGCCGGGATACTCGGCGGCGGATACGGTGAAAGGCATCACGGCCTGCGTGCAGGCCATCGCACAAAAGCTTCCGCAGACCCGCATCCTGCTGCTGGGCGTGCTGCCCATCTTTGACCGGCAGGATGGCGTGCGCAACACCATCAAGGCGATCAATGCGGAGATCGCCAAATTGGCGGATGGCCAGCGCGTGCGGTTCCTGGATTTCGGGGATAAGTTCTTGAACGCGGACGGGAGCCGGATCACCGAGCTTTACCAGCCGGATCGCCTGCACCTCACGCCGAAAGCGTACCGGATTTGGGCGGATGCCCTGGCGCCGCTGCTGACGCCGTGACCGGCCGGGTCATTCTCGTTGCGAGCGGATTTTAGCTTAGATGGAAAGATGGGGCGTTCCTAACGTGCGAAACAAAGGAAGTAGCTGGCATGGGATAACCGATTGCATGAGCAATGCGGTAACATCGCTTTTGCGGATGGCAGTGTTCAGCAATTAACAATCACAAACTTAAACCGCCAACTTCAATTCAGCGGCATCGCCACGAATCGTTTCGTAATTCCGTGAGTGCGGGAGCGTAGTTTTCTGTCATCCCTTCAGGATGCGTCGGGTAATTGGGCGCGTTACCGGTGGTCAGCCCCTGTTTCCCTTACTGACTCACCGGCTACTGTATGGCATCCCTGCTGGGATGCGCGCTCCAACTCCAACGGAGTTGCGGTCTTCGGAGTTCGGATTTCCCCTGGCTCCCCTGTTTTTTTCCGGATGTTCGCTTGTTATCGCGGCGCAGTTCGAGTAGGTTAACGGCGGTTTCAGGAGGGCGGAGAATCGCTCCTGGCGCAAGCCGGGGGAGGAAAGTCCGAACTCCATAGGGCGCGATGCCGCGTAACCCGGCCTGGCTGGGATACACGCGGGCAGTTTGGCGGCGACGCCGGCTGACGGATAGTGCCACAGAGAATATACCGCCGAAATCCGGGTAACCGGGTTGGTAAGGGTGAAAAGGTGCGGTAAGAGCGCACCGCGTCACGCGCAAGCGGGACGGCATGGAAAACCCCATCGGGTGCAAGGCCAAATAGGGGACCTCGGAGCGGCCCGTTCCAAGTCTCACTTCGGTGAGACGGGTCCCGGGTACTGGCTGCTTAGACAAATGATTCTCTCCCCCGTGGCAACACGGGGCAGACAAAAATCGGCTTATAGCCTTCCTGAAACCATTATTTTAAAACCTGATATTATGTTGGATACCGAGCTTATTCCCGCGCGGGAACGCGCCTCAAAACGGCTGATGGTGGTAATGCACGGCTTGGGTGATAGCATGGATGGCTATCGCTGGTTGCCGGAGGAATTGAATTTCCCCTGGCTGAATTACCTGCTGGTCAACGCGCCCGATCCGTATTACGGCGGGTATTCCTGGTTTGATTTCCCCGGTGACGCCACCCCCGGCGTGCAGCGCAGTTACCAGTTGCTGAGCCAACTGCTGGACGTCCAGCGCGCCGCCGGTTTCCCCACGGAATCCACGTTCCTGTTTGGTTTTTCCCAGGGTTGCCTGATGGTTTGGGAAGCCGGCCTTCGGTATCCGCAGAAATTCGCGGGGCTGATTGGCATCAGCGGCGCGGTGTGGAACCACGAGCAGTTGTTGAAAGAACGTTCACCGGTCGCGGATAAACAAAAGTTTTTGATCACGCACGGCAAGTTTGATCCAGTTATCCCGTTTAATACCTCACAGAGCCAAGTCCAGCGCCTGAAGCAGGCGGGTATCAACGTGGAATGGCATGAGTTCGCCAAGGAACACACCATCGCAGGAGCGGCGGAGCTTTCTGTCATCAGACGTTTTGTGGAAAAACAGGTTATCGGGTAAGGCGCATGAACGCATCGCGTGTCAACCGATGGCGATGGCACAAAGCGGAAGCCACCCCTCGATAACACTTCAAACCTGCTCCCAAGCACCACAAAACCTCTTGGTTACTTGGCAGAACGGATGCGCAGGAAGCCGGCGGACGGGACGGTCAGGGTTGCGTTGGTCGTCCGCA